>JBBDLY010000244.1:0-4773 GCA_040878585.1 Pirellulales bacterium | reverse complement strand
TGCCGCTGACGGCGGGAATGTGAACGACCCACACCGGTTCGCCCGCGTAATGTTCCGCGATCTGATCGTTCCAACTAATCTTCTGGCCCGTTCGCCAACCGTTCTCGTGCCGGTAGCGGTACTCCAGTTTGTAGGGACTGCGTCCGTTGACTTTGGTGCTGCGATCGAAGCCGACAAACGTGACCTCTCCTTCCGTTGATTCACCGAACCGCAGTGCCTCGATGCGATTATTCGCAGTGGTCCAGTGATGCCAGACCATGAGTCCGCCGACGGCGGCGAAGATCAAGGTAAAGCACATCGTGAACGGGGCCAAAAGCAGGCCAATCGCCAGCATGACGACTCCAATCCACAACTGCCAACTTGCCCATAGCAAGCTGTTGACGAACTTGTCGGGCAGATGACGGGGCGGCGGCGGAGGCAGCGGTCCGCGATCAGGCCCGGCCGGCAGCGGTAGGGTGCCGCCGCAGTTGGGACAGTTTCCTTCTGTGAAGGGAGGGCGATGCACCGTCTCGCACCAGCCGCAGATAATCGGCGTCTCGGGAGTCCTCGACTTGCCAACCTGGTCGGCGTGCTTTTCCAATTCCCGAGAGATGTTCTCCGCCACGTTGCGCAGCTCGCTGACGAATCCGCCGAATAATCCGCCCGCGCCCGCTGCTGATGCGGGTGTTTGTTCGGCGACTTGCTCAATGCGACTCACCGCCAGCCCTTGCCCGCGGAGTTGGGCCACGGCCTCGGCGGCGTCGGACGCCGCCAGGCGTGCGCGAATTTGCAGGCCCGCGGGGTCGGTCGCTTCGTAATCGAACTGCGGCATTTGTGTTTGAATGGTGCGAAAATGGTTGTACTGGCGGCCGTCGGGATGCGTAGCAGCTAGCCAAGCTAGGTACTTCGGCCGGAGCGGCCATTTATAGGCTAAACTTTCCCACAAACGTGGAATACTGGTTGTACCCGCCGGCGGGCCGTCATGCAAAGCGAACAATTCCAACTCCATGCCGACATCGAGCAGCGTCATTGGTGGTTCCGGGGCCGGCGGACAATCATGCGGCGTTTGGTGGAACGGATCGTACCGGGCGGCAGACCCGGTGGGCGTCCCCTGGTGATTGACGTCGGCTGCGGCACGGGGGCGAATATCGCCGCCTTGGCGACCGACTATCGCTGCGTGGGGATCGACACTTCGGCCGAGGCAATTGATCGCGCCGGACGCCGCTATCCGGGCGTCGACTTTCGCGTCGGACTTGCTCCGGACGACTTGGAAGACTGCCTCGGCGAAGCGCGGTTGGTGATGCTGATGGACGTGCTGGAGCACGTACCGGACGACTTTGCCTTGCTTAGCCGCCTGCTGGCGGCAAGCCGCCCAGGTACGCAATTTCTAATCACCGTGCCGGCCGATCTGGACTTGTGGAGTGAACACGACGAGAGTTTCGGGCATTGGCGGCGTTACGACATGGATCGCTTCATGCGACTATGGCGCGACCTGCCGGTCGAACCACGGCTGGTGTCGCATTACAACGCACGGCTGTACCCGGTCGTGCGTCACATCCGTCGCCGCAACCGGCGACGCGGCCACAGTCAAGGCGCCGCCGGGACCGACTTTACGATCCCCGCACGGCCGATCAACGCCATGCTGGAGCGGATCTTCGCCGGCGAAGCGCGGCGACTGGGCCGTCAGCTAGAAGACCGTAAGGCGGTTCCGTACCGACAAGGCGTCAGCCTGATCGCGGTACTGCGGCGGACGACCGGCAGCATCGAACCGTTTGTCAAACCGGCGGACATTGCCAGCGACTACTTCGACCCCATAGCCGGCGAACTGATCGCGGCCGTCTCTTGAAAGCGTCGAAAGTCACTCGTCCTGCAAGCCGACCGGCTGTTGCGAGGGGGGAATCAGGTCCGAACGGAGCGGTTGATCCTCTTGCAAATGCATGCCGCGTGCGAAATACACGTCGATCACGCTCTGCAATGGGAACGGACTGGGCGGCGGCTGATTGTTCTGGCCGAGAATGGTCTGATACTTTTTCATCATGTCGATCATGTCGTGAATCATCGCGCTTTCGCCGAGCATCTCGGGGTATTGCTCAAGCGTTTCCGACCAGGCGTAAATGCCCTTGTTGTACAGATTGAGCGCCTCGCTTAGGTTCGATTCCTGGTATGCCTGATCGCCTTGGTAAATCGCCTCGCGGGCGGCCAGCGTGGAGGGCAACTGCTCGACGCTGCTGCGGGTTTTCCAGGCCTCGAAATTCACGACTCCGCGCTGCTTTTCAATCATGCTGCTCCGCTCCCTCTGCACTCGAATCCGGTCGGCCAGCCGCCGCGCCTGCTCGAGCGTGGCGGGATCGTCGATGCGCTGGAGCACTTCTTCGACCGAAACGTGCGTCGCCCGCTCCGCGACGTAGGCGTACTCCTCCTCGTCGGGTGTGCGGTCCGCCGGCGACTTGTCGAGCGCGGCGCGCTGCTGATCGGTTAGCGCGGCTCGCTTCTCGGCGATGATCTCTTCTCGCACTCCGGGCGCTAGCGCGTCCAGTTCCGCCAGCAAACCTTGCTCCAGTTCGCGGTGCTTTTCCAAGTCTCCCAGGGCGATGGCAAACCCCAGGGTCGACGGCAGGCGACGGCGGGCGAAGTCGTCCCACGCGTCACTGCCCGCTTGCCACGCCTGCCGGGCGCGCTCGCCGAACACTCCCTCCTCCTCAATCGCCACGCCGTGCTGCATTTGCGCCTTGGGCGAATTGCTGAAGAACACCACCGGATTGAGTCCCTTGTACGGCGCGCCCAGCTTATCGATCAGCATCTCGGCTTGTTCATACCACCAATTGGAGACAAGCCAATTGTCGCGGAGGCGGGGGTCGGTCGGCCGTCCCACGTGCAGCGTGCCTTGCATCGTCTCGGTGTTGTAAAAATCGTCGTAGGCGGGCGAGCGGAACAGCTCGCGAAACTCGACATGCTCGTCCGAGCGGCCGATCTTGTTGCCCAAGTAAAAGGCCAATTCATTGACCAGTTTGGGATCCCGTTGGTTATGGCGGACCCCTTTCTTAAGCAGTTCGATCCCCTTGATCACATAGTGAAAGCGATCGCGGTAGTCGTCGAACTCCACCGAGATGTTGTAGGAGAGGTTGTGTCCCTGATTGATCCACACGCTGGAAAAGTTGGGTTGCAATTTGGTGATTTGCTCCAATGCCGCGTTGTAGCCGGTCCAGTCCTCGCGATCCTTGTATGAATGCGACTTCGCCCACAGCACTTGCGAGGCGACGCCATGCAGGCCGAGCATCGACAGTTTCATTGCCGAGCCGGCCGGATCGATGCCTCCCAGATCGGCCTGGCTGAGATCGCTCTCGCTGCGAGCTTGCGCCAGCAGTCCGCCGGGCGTGCCGCCGCCGCCGTCCGCGGTTCCACTGGTCGCCGGTCGACTCAGCATATACATGGGAAACAGCAGCACCACCGCGATCACCAGGTACACGATCTTGCGCTGAAATTGCTTCTTTTGCTGATTCATGACTTACTCGATGGGTTCAACTTCTATGCCGCCAGCTCTCGCGAACGCAAAATAAAACAACTCGCCACGTAGGAGCAGAGAATAAACGCCAGCGCCGTGGTCATCTGTCGCAGCAGCGTGTCGGGCCAGATCACGAATCCGTGCGCCAGCCGTTCCACATTGTCGAACTGGCTGAGGTCGGGCAGTACCAGCAGCACTTTTTCCATGCACCACATCACGCCGTAATCGACGGTCTTGATTACCGGCTCGGCATTGAAGATGACGTAGCCGCGGAATATGATCGGCTCGATTTCCAACTCCGCCGTCAGGTTTTTCTGCGTAATGATTCGGTAGAAGGCCTCGATCGGACCGCCGCCGTAATAGCGATTGATCACCTCGACTTCCGCCGCGCTGCGGTCGGGGTCGAGTACCGACAGGGTCATGTTGGCGATGTCTTGCGTGAAGAACCCGACCAGGATGGCCGAGAGTGTGAGAATCATGCCGACCGGTCCACTTAGGAATGTGCTGAACAGCACGCCCATGGCGGTGATCATTACCATCTGCAGCCAGATGCCGGCGAAGCCCTTGATGAAGTTCATCGTGTAGGAGGCGTCGGGCGCGCGGATGTAGACGTCCGCCTGAGCCATGCCGAAATATTGGCCCGGATTGACGCAGCGAAGCCAAACCTCGACGCGGCCGTCTTCGGTTACCAGATCCTTAAACAGATCGAGCGGCGCGCCGTCGACGCTGGTCATGCTGCGGGGGATGTTAATCCGGTCGACTTCGAACTCCTGGGCGACGAAGATCCGCTCGCGCGACGAAACCCCCGTGTCGGGATTGCGAATCCGCAGGCTGCCGGTAATGCCTTGGCGAATGTCCCCCTTGTGACCGCGGAACACTCGAATATCCATGTCCAACGGCAACCCGTCAGGATATTCCGTTTCGCTTACGTCGTCGAAAGTCCAGATGGCGGCCGCCAGCGTATTGCCTCGAATGTAACTGCGGTAGGTCCACATCTTGCCGACGTTGATGCCCCGTTGATCGAACTGCCAACTCGACGAATCCGCCGCGTCTCCTTGCGGATTGCGAAACCGCAGTTGGCCCCACATCGGCACCCGGGCGTTGAGCATTCCCTGTTCGCGGCCGACGATGTAGCGGAACTTGCCCTCCCCTTCCCATTCGGCGGTAATCGGATGGGTGTGGTCGCGGGCAGACCCCGTCTCGAAATTGGCGATCACTCGCTGCAAGGTATGCTCCCGCGGTTGGCCGTCTCGGGCAATTTTGACGGCGACCTCGCTGCCCGCCATGCCGAG
>JBBDLY010000243.1:0-4775 GCA_040878585.1 Pirellulales bacterium | reverse complement strand
ACGAAGAAAACGGAGAAATGCATACTCTGTTGGCTCTGATCCGCTCTGTTGCCTGAAGAGGCGATTAAAATTGCAAAAAGGAATGCCTGTCACGTTCGTGCAGGCGTCGATGCAACCTGACACGACGAACCACCCCAGAACAAAAATACATGAATCACGCTATACCTGCGTTCGGTTTCGGACGAAACGATGATCGCTTTGTTTGAGCAAACTGAGGGAAAAGGAGACAACTGAGTATCGTTCCCTTTGTTTTCTCTGTTCTCTCCTGTTCAAAATCCTGGTCACATTGCCACCCTTAAAGCCCTGTTTCTGCAAGGCCGTCTTACGACACGACTACCCGGCGGTCCTCGACGTGTAGACGTCCCGCATGAAACAGGTGAATCGCCTCGGGCAGCGCTTCGCACTCGGCGGCGAAGACCCGCTTTTGCAGCGACTCGACGGTATCGCCTTCCTCGACCGCCACGGCCTTCTGCAGAATAATCGGGCCGTGGTCGTATTGATTGTCCACAAAATGGACCGTGCAACCGGTGATCTTTGCGCCATGATCGAGCACGGCCTGATGGACTCGCTCCTTGTAATATCCAGCGCCGCAAAAGGACGGAATCAGCGAGGGGTGGATGTTGATCACCCGATTCTCATAGTCGGGGGGAATCGGCAACAGCTTGAGGAAGCCCCCCATCACCACCAACTCTGCGCCGGCGGCGCGGATGGGGCCGAACATCGCCTCGGAGTAGGCGTCGGCCGAATCGGAGCCACCGCGTTCGATCACCAGCGTTGGCACGCCTGCCGCGGCGGCGATTTGCAGTCCCTGCGACTTTGCATTGCTGGAGATCAATAGCCGAAAGTCAACGTTCAACTCGCCGGCCGCCCGGCGGTCAAGCAAGTTCTTTAGTGTCGTGCCGCCGCCGGAAATCAGCATCGCCACCGGCAACGGCGGCCGTTGGTGGGCGTCGCTCATTTTGTAGTCACCGGGTAGACGTACAGCGCGAGTTCATGGCCGCCAATCGCGTGATGCGTGGCATCCTTGTCCGTCAGGTGATTGAAGCGCGGATCGGCCTTGGCCTGCACTCGCGAGGTGACATGCAAGCCATCCTGGTCAATCAAGCACTCGCCAACGATAAGCGGTGCATGGTCGCCCAGCGCTTGAGGCAATTCGTCCGATTCGGTGACCACGTACACATCGATGCGGTCGGTAAAGGCCAGATTCAATTCCTTGCGGCGATCTTGCACCAGCCGCATGAAATCCTTAGCCATCCCCTCCGCTAAAAGTTCCGGCGTGATCTCGGTCGACAGCACAACCACCGCCAGCTTGCCTTGCGCGGCGGCCCAACCCGGCTTGGCTTGCAGGCGAACCTCAATTTCCTCGCCGCTCAGTTCGATCGTTTCGCCGTCGATCTCCAACCGGACCACGCCGTCCGCCTCCATCTCCGCCAGCAACTTCCCCCCGTCCGCGGCGGCGAGCGCTTGTTTGACCTGCGGCATTCGCTTGCCGAGTTTGGGGCCGAGCTTCTTGAAGTCGGGCACGATGCTGTAGTCGATGTATTGCGTCGCATCGCTGGCGTACTCGACTTCCTTTACATTCAATTCTTCCTTGACGACGTCCTCCAGCGCCTCCAGCCACCCGCGATGCTCCTCGTTGGCCAGTATCACTTCCACCTTGGCAAGTGGTTGGCGGACCTTTAGTTTGGCGCCCATTCGCGCGCTGAGTCCCAATGAGGCGATCTCGCGGCCCAGCTCCATTCGGGCGAGCAACTTATCGTCGATGCGGCTGTCGTCGCCGGTGGGATAATCGCACAAATGGACGCTCTCCAGGGCGGCGTTGTCTTCGTTGCCCGCAGCGAACACGCCGGCGAGATGCTGCCACATCGATTCGGCCAGAAAGGGCGTGAACGGCGCGATCAGCTTGGCGGTCGTCACCAGACACTCATATAACGTCCAGTAGGCGTCGAGCTTGTCGGCGTCCCGCTTGTTCTCCGCCCAAAACCGCGGCCGACTGCGGCGGACGTACCAGTTGCTGAGCACGTCGACAAACGCGTTCAGTCGCTGGCAAGCGGCGTAGTTGTCGTAGGCGTCCATCGCAGCGCAAACCAGCTTCGCGGTGCGATTCAACTCGCTCAGAATCCATTGATCCAGCTCGCGCCGCTCTGCGACCGGACGGTAGCTGGCGGCCGTTTCCAGAAAGGAGCTGTCAAGTTGTTCGGCCTCGCCCATCAATTCGCTGGACGGGTCGAACTCGTCGATGTTGGCGTAGATCACGAAAAAACTGAACACGTTGTACAGCCGCAGCAGGAATTCGGGGATGCTGTCCTTGATTGCTTGCTCGCTGTAGCGGATGCTGGTCCACGGGGGCTGGTTGGCGAAGAAGTACCACCGCAACGCGTCGGCCCCGTACAGGTCGAAGATCTCCCGCGGCTCGCGGTAGTTCCGCTTGCTCTTGGACATCTTGCCGACCAAATGCTCAAAGTTGCCCTGGCCGCATGCCGCGAGTGCTTCCTCTTCCGTTAGAAACACCTGCTTGCTGTTCTTGTCCTTCGGTTCCCACCATTCGCTGAGCATCAGGCCCAGCACGATGCAGTTGCGGAACGGATGGGGATACGACTGCCGCGGTCGCTCGGCGTCGACGTCAGCCGCATCGTCGAATAGCAGCGTGCTGATCGCCAGTTGGCTGTAGAACCAGCCGCGGGTCTGGTCGATCGCCTCGCTGATGAAGTCGGCCGGAAACTGTTCGGCGAACTTCTCCTTGTTCTGGTACGGATAACCCCACTGGGCGAACGGCATCGCGCCGGAGTCGAACCAGCAGTCGATCACCTCCGGCACGCGGCGCATCGTGGCGCCGGCGGCGAACGGCGAATCGTAGGTAACCTCGTCGATGTACGGTTTGTGGACGCACAGGTCTTCCGGCAGATCGGGATCATGTTTCTTGGCCTTTTCCCAGGCTTCGGTCCCGGTGACTCCCGGCTTGGCGAGCAGTTCCGCGTAGCTGCCAATTGCCTCCATCTTGCCGGTGGCTTGGCATTTCCAGATCGGCAGCGGCGTGCCCCAGAATCGCTCCCGCGACAACGCCCAGTCGACGTTCGATTCCAAGAAGTTGCCGAAGCGGCCCTCCTGGATATGCTCGGGCAGCCAATTGATCTGCTGGTTATTGGCCAGCATGCGGTCCTTGAACTCGGTCGTTTTGACGAACCAGCTTTCGCGAGGGTACTGGATCAGCGGGTCTTCCTCGGCCCGCCAGCAGAACGGATAGTCGTGCAAATACTGCTCTTGATGATAGAGCTTGCCCTCGGCCCGCAATTGCCGCGTGATGTCGCGATCGCAATCCTTGACCCAGCGGCCTTGGTATTCGGGCGCCTCATGCGTGAACTTGCCGTCGGGCGCGACGGCGCAGATCAGCTTGGGGCCTTCGCCATCGACAAAGCGGGCTTGCTCGGCCTTGAGGACGTCGTAGTCGACTTCGCCAAAGGCTGGAGCCTGATGCACGACGCCGGAACCGCTGTCGGTGGTGACAAAATCGGCCGCGACGACCCGCCAGGCAACAGGCTGCTGGCCGCCCTCGACCAGGTTCGCTTGCTCCGCGGCGTGCCGCTGGTAGTAATAGTCGAACGGCGGCAGATAGCGGCGAGTCAACAACTCGCTTCCAGGAAAGGACTCGACCACCTTCAATTCGCGTTTCACTTTGCCGGCGATCGTCTCGACCAGGTCGGCCGCCATGATCAGGTTGCCCACGTCTTCGGGGTCTTCGACCGTGGCGTATTCCAACTTGGGATTCACCGCGGCAAACTGGTTGCTCGGCAACGTCCACGGGGTGGTTGTCCAGACCAGCAAACTGGTGTCGGTTGGCTCGCCAGCGTCGTCGAGCAGCGGGAATTTTACATAGACGCTGGGGTCGGCCACCTCGCGGTAGCCTTGTCCGACCTCGCCGGCCGACAGTGCGGTCCCCCCTTGCGCCCACCACCAGACGATTTTGTGTCCCTGGTAGAGCAGCCCGCGATCGAACAGGTTCTTCAGGCACCACCAGACGCTTTCAACGTAGCTCTGATGATAGGTGACGTAAGCCTGTTCGAGATCGACCCAGAACCCGAGCCGTTCGGTCAATTGCTCCCATTCCTGCATGTACCGCCAGACGCTCTTCTGGCAGCGGTGGATGAACGGCTCGACGCCGAATTCCTCGATCTGCTCCTTGGAATGGATGCCCAGTTCCTTGCAAACCTCCACCTCGACCGGCAGCCCGTGGGTGTCCCAACCGGCCTTGCGCTCGCAGCGGTAGCCGCGCATCGTCTTGTAGCGCGGGAACAGATCCTTGATCGCCCGAGTGAGGCAATGTCCCGGATGCGGCATGCCGTTGGCCGTGGGCGGACCCTCGAAGAAGACAAAGCTTTCGGCGCCGTCCCGCTGCTTGAGCGACTTGTGATAGATTTCCCGCTCTTTCCACAGCTTGCCCACCTGGGCTTCCAGTTGCGGAAAGTCAACGGGGCCGTCAAGCGGTTGGAACATGGGGGAGGTTTGAGGTTTGAGGCTGGAGGCTGAAGGTTTGAGGTTTGAGGTTTGAGCCGCGGAGCGGCGGTAGCACGTAGCCTGGGACGTCAGTCCCAGGTAAAGCGAGCATGTTTAGTAAGAGTCCCGGAGGGACGACATTGTTCGCGGCCTTCTCGAAATGCCTAAACCGCGAGTAGACCACGAATGGGCGGTTTTTTCAATCGGCGACGAAGTGTCAACGAACTTCAACCCTTCTCCCTTTGGGAGAAGGTGGCTGCGCAGCAGACGGATGAGGGCGGCGC
>JBBDLY010000242.1:0-4777 GCA_040878585.1 Pirellulales bacterium | reverse complement strand
GATGCGGAATGTCTGCCGCTTCCACGATGCCGAGTGGATACTGAAGGAAAAATCTCCAATCAAGGAATTGATTGCTCGACAAAAAGATGCTCGGATTGACTTTGTTATCCGTACACCAATGCTGGATACGCGATGTGGCTCTCTAACTTTCTTGGGACAATGTGGATGTGGAAAAGGCGATGTCGATGAATCCTCGAGAAAGAGTGAAGAGATGACGACTGAGTGGCTTCACTTTCTGTTTTCCGAATTAAGCGTAGTCAAGCCTGTAAAGGTTTTTGCAACATCACACCATTTTCCCAACGACGACCAACTGTTCATCAAGCAAGGTGCCAGCCAAAGTTTGCTTATAGATAGGATTCGAATCACGCTCATGGCGCAAGAGTACTGGGGACTGATGGACGCCCAGTACAGGGACAGAATCCCAGCTTTAACAAGTCGCGTTTTCTGATTGCACGAACTGCCTGAGGTGCGCAAAAGTCGGCTACTTCTCCACGCGGCCGGAGATATACACGTCTTCGCCAATCGTTTCCGACCGCAGTCCGCGCAGTCTGCCGGCGTCTTTCATGGCGCTGACGCCCACGCCGCTTAGCGGGCTGGTGGCGTCGCGACCGCCGATTAGTTTGGGGGCCACGAACAGATGCACTTCGTCAATCTCCCCCAAATCGAACAGCGAGCCGAGCAACTGGCCGCCCCCTTCGGCCAGCACATTGGTCAGACGTCGGCGGCCCAGTTCGTCCAGCAGGTTCGCCAACCGCTGGTGGCTGTCGTGGCCTTGGCAGACGAACACCTCGCAGCCGGCCGCCAGCAAGCGCGACCGGTCGCGCTCCGAGGCCTGATCGCCACAGGCGATGAGCACCGGTGCCTCGCCGGCCGTGCGAACCAATTGCGACTCGCTGCTCAGAGAGGCCAGCCGGTCGGCCACCACGCGCACCGCCTGCCGCGGTCCGGCGGGGCGGGCCGTCAGCAGCGGATCGTCCCGCTCGGCGGTCGTCTTGCCGACCAAGATCGCATCGACCCGGCCGCGAATCGCATGCACCACCGCCCGCGACAACTCGCCGCTGATCCATTGGCTGTCGCCGCTACGGGTGGCGATCTTGCCGTCGAGCGTCATGGCCCATTTGGCGATCATCCAAGGCCGCCGCTGCGCGAGAAGTTTTAAGTACGGCGCGTTCAGTTCGCGGGCCTCGTCCTCCAGCAGTCCCACCTCGACGGCGACGCCGGCCGCTTCGAGCGCACGGATGCCGCCGCCGTTGACCTCGGCGAACGGATCGGCCATAGCGACCACCACCCGGGCGGGCCGGGCTTCGATCAGCGCCTGACTACAGGGGGGCGTCTTGCCATGATGGCAGCACGGCTCGAGCGTCACATAGACCGTGCCGCCGGCGACTTCCCCCTTGGCGTTTTGCAAGGCGTCGACTTCGGCATGAGGCCCGCCGAACTGGCGGTGACAACCTTGGGCGACGATCCGCGGGTCGGGGCCGGCCGCAGCAATCACGCAGCCGACCATCGGGTTCGGCTCGACGCGGCCTTGCCCCGCGGCGGCCAGTTCAAGTGCTTGGCGCATGCATTGCGTGTCAAAATCAGAGAATGTCATGGAGAATACTCAGAGAGGAATGTTTCCGCCAAGATACCAACTGGCGCGGTGAATGGGAACAAACGGCTGAATCGACTAGAGTAGAATGGTAGCCGTCAGCTGTTAGCTGTCAGCTATCAGCCGTCAGCAATAAGCAATAAGCAATCAGCAATCAGCAATCAGCAATCCAAAACCTTCAAGCAACAGTACGCATCTTGACCCCTCCCTCCGTGATCACCGTTGACTCGCTCGCCAAGTGTTACCGGGGCGGTTGGTTTCGGCCGCCGGTCGAGGCGCTGCGCGGGGTTTCGTTCGACGTCGGTCGCGGCGAGATATTCGGCCTGCTCGGCGCCAACGGGGCCGGCAAGACGACCGTGATCAAAGTGCTGCTGGGCATCGTCCGTCCGACCGGCGGCGACGCTGCCATCCTCGGCCTGCCGGCCGGCCGCCGTGCCGGAAGGCGGCGGGTAGGATACCTGCCCGAGAATCTCAATTTGCCGCGGCATCAAACGGCCGCCACCGCCATGGAGTTCTACGGCAAGCTCAGCGGCATGAGCGGGCGGGTGCTGCGCCGACGCAGCGACGAGCTGCTGGAACTGGTCGGGCTGGCGGGCCGCACCAGCGAGTCGGTCGCGCGGTTCTCCAAGGGGATGCGGCAACGTCTGGGACTGGCCCAGGCGCTGCTACACGATCCCGACCTGTTGATCCTCGACGAACCGACCGACG
Organism: Pirellulales bacterium; assembly: GCA_040878585.1. Classification (GTDB taxonomy): domain Bacteria; phylum Planctomycetota; class Planctomycetia; order Pirellulales; family UBA7805; genus JBBDLY01. The sequence goes on along the minus strand of JBBDLY010000242.1, from coordinate 2,478 downwards.
GGCTGGATCCGGTTGGCCGCGCGCAGGTGAGGGGGTTGCTGCAGGAGATTCGCGATCGCGGCAAAACGGTGTTCCTCAACAGCCATCTGCTGCAAGAGGTGGAACTGGTCTGCGATCGGGTGGCGATTCTCAATCGGGGTCGCATGGAGTATTGCGGTCGGGTGGCCGATGTGCCGATCACGCACGACACCCGTGAGCTGCGGCTCGATCTGGCAGGCTCGCGGGCCGCAATCGAAGCCGCCGTGGCGCCGGAGCTGCGCCCGGTGCTGCAAGACGAACAGCAGGGCCGGCATGTATTGCACTGCCAGATCGAAGACCAGGAACAGCTCGATCGATTGATCGACCGACTCCGCGCCGCCGATGTCAGCATCCTGGCCATGGCGCGGCGCAAGGCAACGCTGGAAGACGCCTATCTCGGCCTGATCGATCGCGAGGAAACAGCAGCAGAGCAGACGGAGCCAAGCAATTGACGACTTGTCCGCGGAGGTTGTCCGCAGATGGCGCAGATGTTCGCAGATGTTAAAGTTCAGCAGCCAGCGAGCAGCAAGAATAACATGCGGTTTCTGGTAGCTGAAAGCTGACCGCTGATCGCTAGTGTGGCCCCGGCGCAGTGGTCGAGCGAATTGAGCACCGTACATGCTGGAGAGTACAACAAATCCTGTTCATCTTGTCTTCTTTCATCTGTGCCTATCTGCGAAATCTGCGGACGACTTGTCCGCGGACCTTTTTCCGTTTGCACACTATGATTAACAGTAAGGAATCGTCGTCGTGACTCCCTATCTGGCCGTCATTCAGGATTCTTTTCGCGAGGCAATGTCGTCGCGTGTGCTGTGGGTGTTGCTGTTGTTCACCACGCTGCTGCTGGCGTTGATCGCCCCGATTGGTGTCGATCAGCAACTCGCCTGGGAGCTGCGGGCCTACGACTTGCTCGACGCCCAGGCGCTCGCCGCCATCTTGTACGAGGCGCGGGACTCGGACGACGAAACGCCCCAGGCGCGGCTCTGGCGGCTGCTGAACGATTCGGCGCGGCAGCGGGTGGGCGATCTGGCGTTGGGCACGCGCGTCGGCGGTCGAGAGCTGTTCGGCAAGTCGCGGCAACTGGCCGACGACTTGAACGTGACGCTCGCGCGGCGCGACTTCTATCACGAACTGGCCTACCAACAGGTCGCGCTGCGGCCAGAAACAGAGCGCTGGCTGCGGCAGAAGGAAGGCGATTTGAGCGAGACGCAGCTTGCTCGCCGCAACCGACTGCTGCTGGAAGACGCCTTTCCCGGCACGATTCTGGCCGTCCCGCGGCAGAGCGTGGCGCTGAAATGGGGGCCGTGGTCGTATCCCCGCGCGCGGCCCATCGGCGAGGACCAGCTCAAGATGTTCGTCGAGGCGACCGTGGCGGCCTTCATGAACTTTTTCGTCGGCATTGTCGGCGTGTTCGTTGCCGTGCTGGTCACCGCGCCGATGGTGCCGCGGATGTTCGACTCCGGCTCGCTCTATCTGCTGCTCAGCAAGCCCGTCTCGCGAACGTTGATCTATCTCTCCAAGTTCGTCGGCGCGTGCATCTTCATTCTGATCAACGCCTCGTACCTGATCGTGGGGCTGTACCTGGTGGTCGGCCTGCGGTTCGACGTCTGGAACCCTCGGCTGCTCCTGGCCATTCCGATCTTTTTGTTTCTGTTCGCCGTCTACTTTTCGGTGACGGCGCTCGCCTCGCTGGTGTGGAAGAACGCGATCGTGAGCATCGCGGTCACGATCCTGTTCTGGCTGGGGTGCCTGACGGTCGATTGGGTGAAAACGGGAGTCGAGGCGTTGTTCATCAATCCGCCGCGAACGGAACGGATCGTGGCCGCCGGCGATCAGCTCTTTCGGCAGGACCATACCTCGGCGGTGTATCGCTGGGACGAGACACTCGACGATTGGCAGGAAGTGTTTCTCAAGGAAGGAGAGCAGCCGGGGGGTAATTGGTTCCGTCGTAATCGGCCGCAACGCATCGGGCCGGTGTACGACGGTCGCCGCGAGCAACTGCTGGCGGTCGAGTCGGACTGGAGCCCGTTCAACGCGCTGGGGGTGAAGGGAGAGCTGTGGGTTGCCGCGCCGCGCCGCGGCTGGAATCGCGTGGCGTGGTCGGAGTCGCCGGGAGCGGTCTACGCGCTGCATGAACGCCCCGACGCCGGCCCGCTGGCGGTCGGTTCGCAAGGCGTCTCGGCGGTCAACACCGATATCAAGCCGGACGGCCAGGCGACCGAACTGCTCGGCTTCAAGCTGCCGTTCGGACGGCGCGAGACGTCGTTCGTACCGTACTCGGTCACGCCGCCGCTGGTGATTCAACCGCCGCTGGCCTCTGCCTACGACGGGACGAACGGCCGGCTGTTCCTATGGGTCAATCAATCGCTACTGCGCCTGGAGCCAGACGGTGGCGAACGTCTCGATATCGCCCAGCAAGAACCGTATGCCGAGAACGAATCGGCGCTGCTGCTGGCCGCC
>JBBDLY010000241.1:0-4791 GCA_040878585.1 Pirellulales bacterium | reverse complement strand
CAAGCGGCCCCGTCCCGAGTGCATTGTTTACCCACTGGCAGTGGCAATCGTGATCGTCGTCGTGCGGCGTCGGCGAATGCTCGGTCGGACCGTGTGAATGACCGTGCCGATGGCTGGTCGCTGTCTCTGCATCGTTGGATCCGTGCAGCAGATCGCCAGCCAACAGATCGTGCCGGCAACAACCGATCAACGCCTGGATCAGCAAGGCGGAGGCACAAATCAGGTTGACGGCAATCCGGAGCATGGCGGATTTCTTTCCTAGGCAATAATACATCAGTATAGTCTCACGAAGCGATGCCTCCCAAGCCCAGAATCCCTTCCAACTGGACTTTTGCCTAGCGTTGCGGACGATAGAATGAGGCGATTCAAGCCTCCACGGAATTGGACCAACGAATGGACGCCGTCCATCTGGAAATTCTCCCGCAGCCCGACGATTACACCTGCGGTCCAACCTGCCTGCAGGCGATCTATCGCTACTTTGAGGACAAATTGCCGCTGGAGCAGGTGATTCGCGAGACGGGCCGACTGGACGAGGGAGGGACGCTGGCCGCCTGGCTGGGCAGCCATGCCTTGGAGCGAGGCTACCGGGCGACGATCTACACCTACAATCTGCGGCTGTTCGACCCGACCTGGTTTCGACCGGAAGGCGCTGATTTGGTGCGAAAACTGCGGACCCAACTGGAGTTCAAGGAATCGGCCAAGTTTATTACGGCGACCGACGCCTATCTGGGATTCCTGGAACACGGTGGCGAGGTGCGGATGCAGGACTTGACCCGATCTCTGATCCGTAAATACTTGACTCGTGGGACGCCGATTCTTGCCGGGCTGAGTTCCACCTACTTGTACCAATCTGCCCGAGAATGGGGGGACAACTGGGACGCGGACGATGTGCGGGGTATTCCGCAAGGGCACTTCGTCGTCCTCTGCGGGTACGATCGCACGACCAAGATGGTGCGGGTTGCCGATCCGTACTTGAACAATCCGCACGCCCCGAGCGAAAACTACTACATCGTCCCCGTGGATCGCGTGATCTGCGCGATCCTGCTGGGCGTGTTGACGTATGATGCCAATTTGTTGATTTTGAAACCACGGAAGTAGGACGGTCTCGCAGCAACGTCCTGAAAACAAAGGAACCCATTCACGTGGCGATATTGATCGTCGTGAACGACCCGCGGCTATGGCCGCTTGCCATCCCCGATGTCGAGGTTGTCTCGGCTCGTTGTTACCTTACCAAGCCGGAGTATAGCGAACTACGGAACGTCAAGCTGTTTAATCTCTGCCGCAGCTATCGCTATCAGAGCGCGGGCTACTACGTCTCGCTGCTGGCCGAGGCCCGCGGCCATCGCCCACAGCCGGACGTGACGACCATCCAGGACCTGAAGAACCAGGCGATGGTGCGGATGGTTTCCAGTGAACTGGACGAAGAAATTCAAAAGAGTCTGGCCCGCATCCAATCCGATCGGTTCACCGTCAGCATCTATTTTGGTCGCAACCTCGCCAGACGGTACGACCGGCTCAGTCTCCAGTTGTTCAATATGTTTCGTTCGCCGCTGTTGCGGGCGCAGTTCAACAAGGACAAGGAAGGCCACTGGCAATTACGGGGTGTTTCGACGATTTCGACCAACGAAATCCCGGAGTCGCACCGCGCGTTCATTGCGCAGATGGCCGCCGAGCACTTCGCCGGTCGCAGCGGTCGAGTTCGTCGCAAGGCGCCGCGACGGTACGATATGGCGATCCTGCTCAATCCCAACGATCCCGAACCACCGTCGGACGAGAAGGCGATTCAGCGATTTACCAAGGCCGCAGAAGCGTTGGCGATCGGCGTGGAGCGAATCACCCGCGACGACTATGGTCGGTTGGGCGAGTTCGACGCCCTGTTCATTCGCGAGACCACCTACGTAAATCACCACACCTACCGCTTCGCTCGCCGGGCCGCCAACGAAGGACTGGTGGTGATTGACGATCCGGTCTCGATCGTTCGCTGCACGAACAAGGTCTATCTGGCTGAATTGCTGGCCCGCAACAAGATTAACACGCCCAAAACGATCGTCGTCCACAAGGACAATATCAATGGGCTGGCTGAGCAACTAGGCACCCTATCGTACTCAAGAAGCCGGATAGCGCCTTCTCGGTGGGCGTGACCAAGGCGGAGGACGAAGCGCAGTTGAACGAGCAGCTCCAGCGGCTGCTGAGCGAGTCGGATTTGGTGGTTGCACAAGAGTTTCTGCCGACCAGCTTCGACTGGCGTATCGGCGTGCTCGACGGTCGGCCGCTCTATGCCTGCAAGTACCACATGGCGCCTAAGCACTGGCAAATTATCAAGCAAAACGTCGAGGAGAAGGACCGCTACGGCAAGGCCGACACGCTCCCAGTCGAGGTTGCCCCGCGGCGGGCGATTAGTGTGGCGCTGAAGGCGTCCAAGTTGATTGGCAACGGGCTGTACGGCGTCGACGTGAAACAGTCGGGCGATAAGTTCTACGTGATCGAGGTAAACGACAATCCCACGATCGAAGCGAACGTCGAAGACCGAATCTTGCGGGATGAACTTTATCGCCGCGTCATGCAGACGTTTCTGACCCGCATCGAACAGCGCAAGGCTGGCCTGGGGGGCAACGCATGACGAGTAAGCCTCTCCTCGGGCTGTTTGGCGGTTTTGGCGTCGAGCTGGAGTACATGATCGTCGATCTAGACACGCTCGCGGTTCGTCCGGTCTGCGACAAACTGCTCGCCGCGGTCGCCGGAGAGATTACCGGCGAGGTCGAGCTGGGCCAGTTCGCCTGGTCGAACGAACTGGCACTGCATGTGCTGGAATTCAAGACTAATGGTCCCGTTGCGGTGCTCGACGGACTGGCGGCCGGGTTCCAACAACAGGTGGCGCGCGCCAATGAATTGCTACGCCCACTGAACGCGTGCTTGCTGCCCGCGGCGATGCATCCCACCATGAATCCGCACACCGAGATGCAATTATGGCCGCACGAACACAGTGCGGTGTACGAGGCGTTCAATCGCATCTTTGATTGCCGCGGCCACGGTTGGGCCAATTTGCAAAGCATACACTTGAATTTGCCGTTCGCCGACGACGAGCAATTCGGCCGCCTGCATGCGGCGATCCGCTTGCTGCTGCCGCTGCTGCCGGCGCTGGCGGCCAGCAGTCCATTGATCGACGGCCGCATCGCGGACCATCTCGATCAACGGCTGGCCGTCTATCGCGGTAACGCGGCCAAGATTCCATCGGTCAGCGGCACGGTCATCCCCGAGCCGGTCTACACTCGTGCGGCCTACGAGCGAGAGATATTGCTGCCGATGTATTGCGAAATCGCACCGCATGATCCGGAAGGCGTGTTGCAACACGAGTTTCTCAACGCCCGCGGGGCCATTGCCCGCTGGGATCGGCAGACCATCGAAATCCGCGTGCTCGACGTGCAGGAATGTCCGGCGGCGGACGTGGCAATTCTGTCATTGATTGAAGCGGTTCTGCGGGAGTTGGTCGACGAACGGCATGCAACGCTGCTTGAGCAGCAAGCGCTTCCACAGATGCCGCTAGTGGCACTGTTGGCGGCGACCATCCGCGACGCGGATCAAGCGCCGGTTGCCGATCCTGAGTACTTGGCGACCTTGGGCCTCGATGATGTGCGCCGTCCGACGGCCGGTGAGGTGTGGAGGCGGCTGCTGCAGCGAGTCGAGATACCTTCGGCGGCACGCGAACCACTGGATGTGATCCTGCGCGAGGGGCCGCTCGCTCGGCGAATGCTTGCCCGCTGCGGGTCGAGTCCAAGTGCAACATCGATCAAGCAACTCTGTCGCGACCTGGCCGAGTGCCTGGCCGTGGGGCGGATGCTGGATGGATGAGTCACTCCCAGCCGCCGGAAGCTTTTGCTGCGATGCCTTATGAAGCCGACGCGATTGATCCTTACTTGCGAACACGCCGGCAACGAGATTCCGCCTCATTTGCGCGAGCAACTCGTGATCCCGCCGCGGGTGTTGGCCAGCCATCGCGGCTACGACCGGGGCAGTCTGGAGATTGCCCAACGGCTGGCCCGTGAATGTCTGGCGGAATTGCTGGCGTCGCGAACTTCGCGGCTGGTGATCGACTTGAACCGCTCGGAACGATCGCCGGAGTTGTTTTCCAGTTATGCGGAGCGGCTCAGCCAGAAACTGCGCGACGAGTTGCTCGAACGGTATTATCGGCCTTTCCGAGCGGCGACTCGCGAGTCGATTGCCGAGGCAATCGACGATGGCGACCGGGTGCTGCATCTGTCGGTTCACACCTTTACGCCGATCCGCAATGGAAGTAAACGAACAGCCGACGTAGGGCTGTTGTACGATCCTCGGCGAACATCCGAGCGCACCTTCGCCCAGAAATGGCGCAAGGCAATCGAGCGACTCGATCCGAGTCTTCGGGTTCGCATGAATTATCCATACCTCGGTACCGCCGACGGGCATACAACCGACTTGAGAACGGTGTTTCCCGATCGCAACTATGCGGGAATCGAGCTGGAAGTGAATCAAGCATTTTTCCGCCGCAGCGAACGGCGGCGCATCGCCTTGCTGGAGGTTCTCGCCGAAGGGTTAGCCAGCGTTGTTTGAGCCGCGCCACGAGCCAAACTTCATCTACAGTTATTTAAGTTTGCTGATTGACCCGCCGCGCCTGCTCTGCTAGCTTGACAGGAGTGTTGGCAGCCACTCGGGAGTGCCATCGGACAGCAAAAAGGAGGGTGACCAATGTCGAGTGAGTTTCCGCGGACTCCGGATCGTGAGGAAGGTTTTGCACCGGTTTACGATGGCGAGAAT
>JBBDLY010000240.1:0-4816 GCA_040878585.1 Pirellulales bacterium | reverse complement strand
ATTTACATGGAGCGGGCCAAGAAACTCCAGGAGCGATGGCACCGAGAAGTTCACGGGTTACCGGAACCCCAGCGGGAGGATAAGCCGATTCCCGGAGTCGCCGAGGATCCGTTCGCAGATTAGTAAACTCGTGAAGGCGCTAAAAGAGCGATTTTCGTCGAATTCGGACGATTCACAAGGGGATTTATAGCACAGCCAACTGCATGCCAATTCGGCGGGATGGCCCTGATGAGGCTAACCTTGCCATGCACTTGTGGGTGCCTGTCAGTGAGCGGCAGCTCGCTGACCGTGCGAAAGGCAAGCGGTTCAACTGAAACCTGAACCCTGAACCCTGAAATCCAACATCCAACATCCTACCCGCCGCCTGGAGCCGTTGGCGGCGAGACGCCGCCATCACGGTTTGCAACCGGCGTTGCGCCCGCTGGCGGTGTTCCGCCGCCGGTGCGGACGTAGTCGCCGCGGGCGGCGGCGTAGTCGGCCGCGCTGGGAAGCTTCGCACGGTCTGGATCGAGTCCCTGCCGCGATTCGTCGTGCAACCGCTTCAGGTACTTGCGACACCAGCCGCAGCCGGTGCCCGCGCCGAAGCACTCGCTCAACTGGCTCGGCAACCTCGGCCGCTCCACCCGCAGATAGTTGATTACCTTGCGCTTGGTGACGTGAAAGCAGAGACAAAGTTCGTCGTCGAGGTTCATTAGGGTTCAGGAGTCAGGTTTCAGGTTTCAGGTTTCAGGTTTCAGGGTTCCTCCCGCCTCAAGCCTCCCGCCTCAAGCCTCCCCAGTCGCCAGTCGTAGCGCGATGCGGCAGGCTTGGTAGTAGTCCGGTACGCTGAGTTGCTCGTCCACTGTGTGTTGATTCAGTTGTCCGCAGCCGAGCGTGACGGTTGGTATTCCTCGGGCGGTCATCCAGTTGGCGTCCAGCCCGCCGTTGGTCACGGTGCGAACCGGCTGGCCGCCGACGCTGAGGATCGCCCCCTCGGCTTCCCGCAGGCTCTTGTCGTTGTCCGCCAGCCGGAACGATTCATAATCGAGCCGTCCGTCAAAATGCACGCTGCCTCGGCGGCCGTCGGCGGCGACCACCTCGTCGACGGCTGCCTCAAACGCCTGCTCGATTTCTTGTACGATCCGCTGCCGAAACTGAGGATCGTGACTGCGCGCCTCGGCGCGTATCAAGACCCGATCGGTCACGACATTGGTCGCCTGACCTCCTTCGATGACGCCGAAGTTGCTGGTGCCGCGGCGGCGGCCCTTCTCGATTAACCCGTGCCAGCCGCCGCGGTGCAAGTCGGCGATGGCTACGGCCGCGATGGCGATCGCGCTGACTCCCAGTTCCGGATGGTTGCCGGCGTGGCTAGCACGGCCGGCGATCTCGATCGTCAGGCGATAGCCTCCGGTCGCGCCGATCGTCGCCTTAAACGGCGACCCGCCATCGAAGTTCACGGCGATCTTGGGCTTGCCCAGCAGTCCGAAGCTGGCGTTGCGGACGCCGTGCAAGCCGACCTCCTCCTGAACCGGAAAAAACAACGTCAGCGGCGGATGCGGCAACTTGCGCCGCAGTATCTCCAGCCCGGCCAGCAACACCGCCGCCACACCGGCCCGATTGTCCGCGCCCAGGCCGGTGTGATCGTCGGCGGCGTGGATGAAATCGCCGCGCAACACAGGCCGGGCATTGAGGCAGATCGGCACGGTGTCCAAATGCGCCATCAGCAGCCGCCGCGGACGCCGCAATGTGCCGGGCAGTCGGACAATCAAATTCCCCAGTTCGCCGCCGAGGATCGATCGCTTGTGGGCCGTGTCGTGGCGGATCGCCGCCGGCTTGAGGCCCGCCTTTTGCAGCTTGGAAACGACGAACTCAGCCACGGCGCCCTCGCGCCCGCTGCCGCCGGGGATCGCCATCAGTTGCATTACTAAATCGACCGCTTCGTCGAGGTCCGGCTCAGGCCAGTCGTCGACGGTCTCGTCACACGCGTCGAGTTTGCGTCGGCGGCGGACGCTGGCAACGTCCGCCACGGGGAAGGCGTCGATGGTATCGTCGTTACACGCGTCGGATTTACGAGTGCGCCTGGCGGACATTGCGATCTCTTATTCGAGTGATTCGACAAAGCGATTGATTTCGTCGTCGGATAGTTTATCGCTGGGGCCTTGCAGCAACAGAAAGCCAGTGCCTCGTTCCGTCTTGAAAGTACCTTGCACCATCACCTGCTCGGCGGCCTGGCCATCGGCCGCGTTGTCACCTTGCTGGGCGGCGCCTTGTTGCGTCGCACCGCGGAGCACCACAAAGCTGACTGGTTCGCCATGGATGGTGGCGGGCAGGGTGTCTACGGCATGAGGATTGATTTCCTGTGGAGCGTCCGCGCCTTGATCCTGCATCGACTCCTCGACGGCGCGGCGGAGTTGCTCGGAATCGACACTCCCTTCGTACAATTTGCCGAACTCGCCGATCACCAGCGTCGTGTCATTGGCTTCGTCCTGATAGGTGCTGACGCTCATGAACAGTTCCCCACTGAAGGGGTTGGAAGCTTCCCAGTAGCCCCTCGGCCGCAAGCCTTCCGGCGGGTCCATCTTGACGATCCGCTCCGTCCTGGCGTCGATCTCGACAGGGTTCTCGCTCGTTTGCACGGTTCGCTCGGCGACTTCCTTGGCCATCTCCACACCCTTCGACCCCAGCCACCAGCCGCCGACGATCACGCCGCCACAGCAGAGGAAGCAGCCGACAAGGAAAACGCCCAAAATCGTCAGAAAAATCTTCATTCCGTTGCCGCCCGTAGTGGTCGGCTCCGGTGGTGGCGGCGATGCGTAACTCATAATATGCTTCCTGAATGGGGGCCAAGCTGTCGGGCCAAGTTGCGAATTGAACTTTCAGTAGTTCCAAGTTTCGACGAAGGACATAGCTAATTGAGGGCACAACGTTAGCCGTCAGCGATCAGCGATCAGCTATCAGCAAGGAAAAACTCGGTTCCTGGTTGCTGACGGCTGATCGCTGACAGCTTGCGTCGCCACCATTGAAGTTGTCAAGTTGTTCGCAATATCGAAATTGGAACTACCTAAGTTGCAAATCTATAAAATCCAATCTACCGCAACGCTATTGCTTCGGTATGCGGACCATCAACTCGCCGTGGGGTCCGCGGCTGGGATCGTAAAAGTAGGTTTGCCCGTCGGGCAGTTCCGGCAAGCGATAGCCGTTCTCGGCGACAACCTTCTTAATAAACTCCTCGTGATCCTTGGGAACGCGGCCGTGGACGGCGCGGAACATCTGAATCGCCTGGTCGATTTGTCCGAGCAGGATTTGCTCCTCCGTCCGAAACCGCGCCGAGAGGGCTACGGTCAGCACGTTTTTCGATTCGTAATGTCCTTTCTCGCCCAATCCCGCTTCCGCTTTCACGAGATCATCAGGCTTCTCCGCGGCCGGCGGTTGGCGACTCAATTCGCCCGGCTTGGGGAAGTCGTCGGAGCTGAACGGTTTGCGATCCGCCGGCAGTGGCCGCGGTTCGAATTTCTCTGGATCGTCGACGATGCTTCCGTCAATCGGATTGATCGCCGGCGCCGCATCCTCGGTACCGCCGACCTCTTCGTCACCGGAAGCCGTGCCTGCTTGTTCGACTGCGTCCGCCGGCTCGTCTGGCTGCGTCTCTCGTCGCGGAGCAGGAACCGCACCCCCCTCCGGCGCGCGGGCGACCGTTGGCAACCGGCCTTCCGGCCGCCGCGGCGGTTCCGCCGCCGGCTCTGTGCCGCCGCCGCATCCACCAACCATCAGAACCAGGGCGAGGCAGCCGCCCGTCATCAACAACGTCATGGTTTTCATATTGCTATTGCACCTCATCGTGCCGCGGGATCGCGGGCAATCGCAGCCCCCAGTCTTGCATCGCTTCCAACATGCCGTGCTTCGTCAGGTTGAAGTCCAGCGGCGTCAGTGTGATGTGTCCTTCGTTGAGCGCTGTCAGGTCGGTGTCGCCTTCGGTTCTCGGCGGCGGCGGTTCGTTGTTCGCCCAATAATAACTGCGACCGCGGGGGTCGATTCGCTTCTCAAACTCCTCGCCCCAGCGGGCGACGCCCATCGGCACGATCTTCAACTCCGGCCGGCGGGCTGGTTCGTCCAACAAGGCTTTCGTAGGTATGTTGAGATTGAACAACTCGGGGCGGCGGCTGTCCCGCGCGAGCAGTTGTTCAATCACGCCGCGGGCGACGACCGCCGCCTTGGCAAACTCTGGATGGTCGGCAAACTCCAAGGAAACTGCGATACTGGTAATCTCAAAAAACGCGCCTTCAATCGCCGCCGCCACCGTGCCGGAATAAAGCACGTTGATGCCGGCGTTCAAACCGCCGTTAATCCCGCTGACGACCAGATCGGGCCGCCGCGGACATAGTTCAAACAGGCCGATCTTGACGCAATCGGCCGGGCTGCCTTCCACGGCCCACCCGCGGAATCGGTCGCCGTCGTACGCTTTCGCGACAATCAAGGGACTGAGAAACGTAATCGAATGCGCCACGCCGCTCTGCTCGGTGGCCGGCGCCACCACGGTGACGTCCCCAAGTTGCTGCAACTGCCTCTCTAGCGCGGCCAACCCTGGTGCGTGGATGCCGTCGTCGTTGGTCAGCAAGATTTGCACGTTGCCAGCAGCGTCCTAGCAGAAGGGAATCTCCGATACTCGCCATGATAATCGCACGACGCTCAAAGTACAACGAAACGGCGCCACATGCTTCCGGACAGTCGCATGCCCGGCGTACCTGCCCGAGGGGCGGCCGTGCAATCGACAACAGCGGAGCAACTGTCATAACACATTAGAAATGACCCCTTGCGAACACAATAGAAATGTCCCCTC
>JBBDLY010000239.1:0-4816 GCA_040878585.1 Pirellulales bacterium | reverse complement strand
GACTCAATTAGCCGGTCGAGTTCGGCTTTCAGCCGCGGCAGGATTTCGTCGTATTTGTAGGCGCCCAGTTCCTCGCTGCCGCGCTTCAGATTCACATAATTCGGCCCGCACCACAGCCCCAGATCGGCGTCGTCGGTTTCGCCGGGGCCGTTCACCCGACATCCCATCACGGCGATCGTGATCGCGTGCTGCTTGGCATAGGCGGTCATTCGCTTGACGTCCTCGGCCAACTCGATAAATGCCTCGTTCTCCACTCGGGAACAACTGGGACAACTGATGATGTTCAAGGTTGGCAAACCATAATCGACAAAACTGCGCACCCGGCCCGCGGCAATATCCCGCAAGATGCCGCGCCCCGCCTCGATCTCTTCCGGCTTGCGATCGTTCGACACCGTCAGCGACACGCGAATCGTATCACCAACGCCGTGACCAATGAGCTGCTCAAATGCGATCCGGGTTTTGATCACGCCCTCGGGCGGCATGCCCGCTTCGGTGACGCCCAGGTGCAGCGGCACGTCGGGCCGGGCGGCGGCAAAGCGGCGATTGACTTCGATCACGTGACGGGGATCTGAATCCTTCAGCGACACGCAAAATCGCGTAAAGCCCAACTCGTCCAGCAAGGCGCAATGCTCCAAAGCACTTTCCAGCATCGGCGTCGCCGAGTCTCCTTCGTCGTACTGTGCCAGCTTGGCCGGATCGACGGAACCGCAGTTGACGCCCACACGAATCGCACAGTCGTGCTCCTGGGCGACTCCCACCAAGAACGCGACCTTCTCTTGCCAGGGCTTGTCCCGTTCGTGGTGGTACAGATGTCCGGGGTTGTAGCGGATTTTGTCGACATGCGGCGCCACCAGCGAAGCCAGCCGATAGTTCTCCTGCAAGTCAACTGACAAGTTGGCCTGGGTTTGCCGGCGGATCTCGGCCAACGCGGCGGCGTCCTTGCTGTTGTCGACAGCGATGCGAACCACGTCGGCGCCCGCCGAATGCAGCGCGTTAACCTGATCGACTGTTGCCGCCACGTTCTGCGTATGTGTGGCGGTCATGCTTTGCACGGCGATCGGATGACCATCGCCGATCGTGATCGAGCCGATCCGCACCGGCCGCGTGGGATTGCGTCGAATTTCCAACGTGGTCTCCTCGCCAACCTTCTAGGGGTGTACTTATCTCTTCTATTGTCCGCAACAGCCGGTCGCCTGACAACGCCCATCCGCCGCCACCCTAATTTCTGTCGGATCAAGCTAGTCCGCATTATTCTTGAGCAATCGGTTGTTATCCTGGCTGGCGTACCTGTTCTTATGACCGAGAGCTTGCCGAGATGGTAACCGGCTTGACTCGCAAAGCTTTGCCCGGCAGGCTGGCGTTATGAAGTACGATCCCGAATTGCACATAGTGCTCTACCAGCCGGAGATTCCCCACAACGCCGGCAGCGTTGGCCGCACCTGCGTGGCGGTCGGGGCGAAGCTGTGGATGGTCCGTCCACTGGGATTTCGCGTCGACGACTACCACCTCCGCCGCGCCGGGCTGGACTATTGGGAGCATCTGGAGTGGGAGGTCGTCGACGATTGGACGCACCTCAGTCAGCGACTGGGCGAGTCGGGTGTGTCCGATCGGCTACAGTATTACCTTACCAAGCGAGGTACACGGAGCTATCTCGACGTGGCATATGGCCGTGGCGACGTATTCGTGTTCGGCAGTGAATCACAAGGGCTGCCCGACAGCATGATCGCTCAAGCCGGCGACCGCGCCCTGAAAATACCGATTCGCCCAGCGGTGCGGAGCTTGAACCTTTCTAATTCGGTGGCGGTCGTCGCTTATGAAGCGCTGCGGCAATGGTCGCACGACACGTAGCTGAATTCGCCAAGAATTCACATGGCCAACAGTTCCGCTACTCGACTACCTTATACAACGGCATATGCCGATAGTAGACCTCGAGCATGTAGATTGACAAGCAGGTCTGAAACAGGCGTCCGCCGTAGCGGCCCCATTCGTCGTCCACCGGACTCCAACTGCCAGCGTCGCGGCCGCGCTGCTGTTGTTCGGCCGGCAACGTCTCGACCATTCGCGCGTTCCACTCGTCCCACATCGGGCCGCCCATCTGGTGCAGCACCTGCGTGCTGTAGTACCACTCATAGACGTCCTTCTGCTCGTAGTCGATCGGATTGTTCAACAGTCGCTTCGCCCCGGCGACCAGCGCCGGATCGTCGCGCGGCGTGCCGAGGTATTGCCGGCAAAGCAGCCCAACCGCGGTCATGCTCACGGTCGGTTGCTCATTGGTTTCCTCGCCATAGATGAATGCGCTGCCTCCATCGCGGGCAACTGAATCGAGGTACTGCTCCACCTGGTCAAAGGCGGCGTCCGATACCTCCAGCCCCGCCATGCGAGCGCTCTTCAGCGCCATCACCGCCCAACCGGTTACCGAAAGATCGGCGTCGTAGCCCGGCTCGTATCGCCAGCCTCCTTGCTTGGATTGAATCGAAACGAGAAAGTCGACGGCCCGCTGAGCCGGTTCCCGCAACTCCTCGTCCTGCGACATGCCGTACAACTCGCACAGCGCGATGGTTGCCAGGCAATGTGTGTAGATGCGATGGTTGTGCGCCGTGGGATGCTTGCGGCTCATCAAGCTGCCGTCCCGGCTCTGCATGCGAACGAGCGCGGCCTGACCGCGTTCAACCGCTTGCCGAAACTCTTCCGGCCCGCGCCGGTGCGTCACGCCGTGGCCTTGAAAAGCGAGTAGCGCCAACGCCGTTGCCGCTTCACGATTCTCGACCGGAGCCGGATCGCCGTATGGGCCGCGCAGGCTCCAGGTGCCATACGTCGAACGGGTGCCGGGATCGCGTTGCTGCACCTGCACCAGCCAGCCAAGGCCCTGCAAGACGGCGCGTTCGGTACCCTCGGTGCCGCCAAACATGTTCAACAGCACCCGTTGCATGCCAGGTTCGCGCCCCTCCAGGGCCGTGGAAGCAGCCGGGGCGGCCAGCGGAGAGACGCTCATTCCCTCGGTGGTCAGCTCCACCTCAGGCGCGGACGCCGCGGCGGGGTCTTCCACGATCGGCAACGCGTCGGCGGCGGTCGAGTCGGCTTGTTCGTCGAACTCTTGCAACAGATCCTCGGATTCGAATGCTTCCAAGTCGAGCTGTTCGCCGTCATTGTCAGCGGTTGCCATGACCAGATCCATCGACTCGGTACGCGAACCAAGCAAGGGAATCAGGCCCAGTACGATGATCGCCGCCATGTGAAATAAACAGCTAATCAACCAAGCCGGCGCTATCCGCAGCCAGTGATGCAGCAAGCTCGGTTCATCTGGCTCCACGCGAATGGTGATTCGCCTAGCCTCGCCGGCGGCGCGCGGCGGAACGGCCGGCCTGACCGTGGAGACGGTTTCGGTAGTCGCGGGAGCGCGGATCGTTTCGCCACCGCCTGCGGGCCTGCGGGGAGCCAGCGGAGGCGGGTCAAAGACGCTTATCGGCTGCGCCTGACCCGACGCCGTCGGGGAGCGGCTCGGTTGCATCGATTTGTCGGGAATTCGATTCATCGCCTACTCTTTGGATTCGCATGGCATCACAGAATTGCTTATCTGGATAGAAAAGCGAGCGAGATGCGATCCATCTTCGATTGTACGACCGCCCTAAATATTGGACAAGCAATAGGTTCGGACGACTAACCTGACACAAGAACGTGAAACGGGGACGCTGGCAAGGCATTCGTCGACAATTGCCGGTTCAACAACTCCTATCTGTTCCGTGCAAATCGTGGCGCGAATTGGTGTCGATGAGGGCGACCGTGCCGAATAGTCGTGGCAAAACCGGAGAAAAACGCCACAGACGGATCGAGGTCCGTTGACCCGACAGCAGAAAAGTCTATATTCAAGATGCGGGGTGGAGCAGCCCGGTAGCTCGCGAGGCTCATAACCTCGAGGTCGTAGGTTCGAATCCTGCCCCCGCAACTTTTTCTAACTCATGCCGAAACCTGGCGTTAGGTTACCTGTCGACGTTCGACAGCGCGGCCCGAAATCATGGGAAAAAACGGTAGTCTACCGTTTTCACCAAGATGGAAGGTCTGCGAAATGTCGAATAGCTTCTCCGTCCGCCCACCGAAGTACCGCCGCCATAAAGCGACTGGCCAAGCGGTAGTGACAATCGACACACGGGATCTCTACCTGGGCAAGTACAATTCGGCCGCCCGCAAGGAGCGATACCGCCAGCTGGTGGCTGAATTCTTGCAGACCGGTTTTGCCGCTTCTCCGGAACGTCAACAAGAAATCACGGTAGCCGAGGTAATGGCGGCCTATCTGCGGTTCGCCCGATCCTACTATCGGAAGAACGGCACGACGACCCGGGAGTACGGCTTGATCGTCGAATGCTGCCGACATATCAAACCGCTCTACGGTCGGAACTGTGCGGTCGACTTTGGACCACGTGCATTGAAGACGGTCCGCAACTCGATGATTGAGGCTCAGCATTCCCGAAAGGACATCAACAAGAACGTGGAACAATTCGGCCGGCAGGTTTGAATCGGACGCCGTCACCAGCCTGGGCAGTTCTGGCATCGTGGACCCGTGTGCCTGGAGAAGATGTTCTTCGAGATCGGCGTTCCCCTTCCAGCAGGTTCAACCGAGGCACTATCGCCGAAGAAGACCCAGATCGATAAACTGTTAGAGTTCGCACCAAATTACGAGATCAAGGTGCCGGAGCATTCAGAGCATCACCCCGACAGAAAGCCGATCATGGATCAATCCAACCAGGAACTCCAGGCGACCATCATGGAACGGTTTGCCAAGGTGGCACGGACGCCCAACCAGGAAACCAAGTTTCCGGTC
>JBBDLY010000238.1:0-4821 GCA_040878585.1 Pirellulales bacterium | reverse complement strand
GGATCGGCACCGCCGCCGCCAAATGGTTCAACGTCCCCCGCCCAAGCATGCACCACGCCGCCGAGGATTAAACCCGATAGTGACAATGCCAGCAGAGTACGCATGATGAGGGCCTTAATTCTGTTCCAAACATGAAGTGTATCAAAACGAAAAGCCACCTCCGCCGAACCCGCCGCCAAACTGGCTATTACGGGGTTTCGGATCGGCCAGGATATCCAGATCGCTAAGCAGCCTGTTGATTCGCGTGTGTACCTCCGGTGTTTGCCGGATGATTAGTTGGCCGCCGAGCAACTCGATCGTGGCGTACTCGCCGTCCCAATGCTGTTTGCCATTCAGCCGCTGGACCAATGCCGGCAGCGCTTCCAGCGAGTATTGTCCGCCAGAAATCGTTTGCATCTGGCCGTCGGCTACCACTTGCCGCGTTGGCTTTTGCAGTTCGACATGATAGACCACGATCGGCCAGCTAGGGTCGTCGTCGGCCGAGGCGGATTTACCTAGACCAGCCTGTTCATCAGAGGCTGGCTGCCGCGCGACGTCTTGGGCCGACGGCTCGCCAACGTGGTCCCGCAAATCTGCCAGCAACGTCTCGATTCCGCGATGCACTTCGAAGGCTTGCGTGATGACCAATGCCCGCGCCGGGTTGTAGACTGGAATATTGCCCGGCCCGCCCCCGATATCCCACGAATCAGGGTTGACGGTACTCTGGATAAGTTCGATCAATTGTTCGACCTCGTCGTCGTCACTTATCAGGTCGCGGACCGGATACACCTTGGTGAGCAGGTTCTCCTCGGCAACCTCCCGAGTCGTGAGCAGTAACACGTCGTCTTTGATCGTCCAAGTCAGGTCAGGGTCAATCTGGCGGAGCAACAACTGGAGGCCCGTGTCGAGTTGGATGTCGTTCCATTGAGCGGTCGCTTTTGCGTTGCCACTCAATCCAATCTCGGCGAACGCGGCGACGTCGATCTGGACGGGCGTGTCGATCATCTTGCTAATGGCAATGACTACTTTCGTCAGCGGTTCGTCCTGAAAATCGAACGACACCTTCCGCTCCATCAGTTTCCATTGCTCCTCTTGCGGCAGTTGGAACTCTGCCAGCACTTGGCGATCGCGTCCGTCCCAAGCTTTGGCCCTGCGCAAATCATTGAGCAGACGCTCGATCGGCTCTTGATGTTCCGCATGCTGCCCGGCCTGCACGATGATCACTTCACGAAAGTGAGCGACACTGCCCGAGCCGCCAGTGAAGTACCAATCAGACGGCTCGATGGTTTCTGCGATCAATTCGACGAGTTCATCGGCTGCCTGGTACCTAGGGGAATAATAATACTGGGAACTTCTTGGGGGCCGGTGATAGACGTGCCGGATGCTCGATGGCCTGGCGGCAGCCGATTCGCCTCGGGCGTCGGCCGGCGGGAGCAGGTCGGCAACGTCGAACAAGTAACGCAGCATTGTCTCAGCGGCGACGTCATTGGTAGTAATCATGACGATCCCATCGCGGACGCAGTAGCAGAGTTTGGGATCGACTTGACGCAGCATCCAACGCAGCACGCTACCCAGTGCAACGCCCTGTATCTCCATTTCAATCACGGCTTGTTCGCTCACGCCGATTTCCTGCAGCGCTGGCTCGTCGATCCAAACGTTGCGGTCGGTCTCGTTCGCAATCTGGTCGATCACCTGCTTGAGCGTATGTCCCCTGACGACCAATTTCGCCTTACGCTCTAGGTGCATTGCAATGTCGTTCGGCTCGGTTTCGTCGACCGCCGCTGGCTTCGGCCCCAGTTCCAGAACCGGCCGCTCGGTCGGCTTGGGAACGACCTTTTCGGAGATCGGCAGATAGACCTCGTTCTCGCCCATCTCGGGCATGCAGCGGTTCACGCTCCCGCGCGGCGGCTCATTTGGCGTCCCACGTTTGCCGGCACCCAACATGGCGTCCAATAAATTGAGGCCCTCGCCCTTCGCAGTGGGTTCCAACTGGCCACCAAACGGATCAGCAGGCGACGGCTGCTCGACGACTTCCTCTTCATCCCCCGCCCAGGCAAACACCACGCCGCCGAGAATCAGACCCGATAATGACAACGCGAGCAGAGTACGCATGATGATGGCCTTTTGCTGTTGCGAATTCTAGCGAGTGATGAACGACTCCTCACCTCGCGCTCTCAGGGTTGGCTTGATTGTCGCCCACTACGGGCGTGACGGAGACGCATATTCCGCTCCTTAATGTCAGCAGCACGTTCAGGTCGCGCAGCAATTGCTCGACGCGCCGCTGCACGGCCGGCGTCTGCCGGACTATCAGTATGGCCCCGAGTATTTCGATCGTCGCACGATCGTCTTGCCAATGGTCCTCGCCGGTCAATCGCCGCACCAGCGGTGGCAACACCGCGAGCGTGCCGAACCTCTTTTCATCCGGTTCATTGAAACCGATCGGCAAATAGACGTGATAGGCGACGATCGGCCATTGCTCGTCCGTCGCATCGTTCGGATGCACTTCGTCGGCGGGTGCCGGCGAATGGTCCGCCGTTCGTTTGGCGAGTTGGTTTCGCAATTCGGCGAAGAACGCGTCCACCCGATCCAAGATTTCCGCCGATTGCGACACGACCAAGGTATTCGCCGGAGAAAACACGTGGACGGAGCCCATGCCGCCGACTTCATCCCATGATTCCGGTGCTACGGTCTTGTGCAGCAGCTTGGCAAGTTCCTCCAATTCACGTTCGTTGGTCGCCAGATCGCGGACCGGGTAGATGTGGGTCGCCACGCTGCCGCAGCCAAGGTCCGTAACGATCATCATCACACCCCGGCTGAGGTGAACGCCGAGATCGGGGTCGATCGGTCGCAGTAATCGTTGCAATGCGTCCCGTAGCGGCATATTCTTGACGTCGATCGTGACAGGAACGTCTCCGTCGAGGCCAATATCTCGTAACGATGCGTAATCGAGCAGGACGGGAACTTTGTAACGCAGTGATATGTCGCCGACCACTTCGGCAAGCGGTCGCTCTTGGTACGCCAGCGTCACGGGGATATCGAACGGCTTCCAGGTGACGGCTTTGGGCCGCACGAAGCGTTCAAGCATGCTCTGATCGCGACCGTCCCAGCCCTTAGCCAGGCGTAGTTGTGACAGCAAAGCGGCGATCTGTTGGTTTGTTTGTCTCGGGGCGTTGACGATCAACAATTCTCGACTGCTCTGAATAGTCCAAGCGCCGCCAACGTCGGACCAATTGTTCGGTCCGATCATCGACCGGATTACTTCGAGGAGTGAGTCTTTCGCAAAGTCACCCGATACTCCGCCCACCCTGACTTCGTCGCGCCAAACGTGACGGACTGTCGTGCCATGGGCGGGCGCGAGCAAGTCGCGAATGTCGAACATCTGCTGTTGCAGGCGTTGATTCTCAACCTTTTCCACATCCTCGGCCGTGGTAACGAAGAATACGCCGTCCTCGACGTAGCAATCAAGGTCGTAATCAATCAGCCGCAGTAGAATGTGGAGTGTGTTGCCGAGCGTCGTGCCGTCGAGCGCCACCTCGACTGGTACATCTTCCGCGATCCCAATATCGGCGAGAAGTCTCGTTCGGATCGCCGTTCGGTGTCCTGTCTGATCCGATAGCTCGTCGAGCAGTTGCGTAAGCGAGTGACCTTTGGCCACGACTTTTACCGGGCGCGAAAGGTGTCGTTCCCAAACGTCGCCCGTTGCTTCGCCATCCAGCCTCGGCTTCGGACCGAGTTCGATCGTTGGAGGTGCCTTTGGCTTTGAGTAGACCTTGCCGCTGTACGGTACGCGAACCTCATTGGGACCAAGCTGCGGCTTGCCGTCATTAGGCGGCGCCTCGGCGACCGAGCCAACGCCGAAAGGATCATGTCCGCCGAATGGATGATCGGATTCGCGTTGCGCCCAGAGTTCGGGTGCCGTCCCTATCAAGCCGGCAGCACACAGACAACTTATCACAGGCATTCGCATGACTACGGTCCCTTTTGCTGTCGCGGAATGGCAGGATGGCGGCGATTGGAGAGTCCGCCGCCCTTTCAGCAGACTACCCCTGCCGCGCCCCGATTGCAAGAAAACCGTGCTGGAGCTTGTGTTGGGTCGTTCTCCACAACGCCCGGCTGACGCCCGACGCTGGCAGCGTCGGCCACGACGATTACGACTACGTTGTTTCGTCTGTCGACGCTCGCCTCGCGCCTGTTCAGAGAGCGGCAAGCCCTTTATAATCGCCGATTTGAAGCAAGCAAGGTTCTCGCATCAGGAGCGTCTCTCGTGGCATACGGTTTTGGTATTATCGGTTGTGGGATGATCTCGCGGTTTCACGCCAAGGCGATTGCAGAGGTCCGCGGCGCCAAGTTGGTCGCTTGTTTCGATCAGTTTCCCGGTTCCGCCGACAAGCTGGCCGCCGAAACCGGCTGCCAGGCTTATCATACGCTCGATGCGATGCTGGCCGATGAGCAAGTCGACGTCGTCGTCGTTGGCACTCCTAGCGGCGCGCACATGGAGCCGAGCGTCGCCGCCGCCAAGGCGGGCAAGCATGTGATTGTCGAGAAGCCGCTGGAGATCACGCTCAAACGGTGCGACAAGATCATCGAGGCGTGCGCCAAGAACAACGTCAAACTGGGCGCGATCTTTCCCTCGCGGTTTCATGATTCCTGCCGAGAGATGAAAAAGGCGATCGACGCCGGGCGGTTCGGCAAATTGACCATCGGCGACGCCTACGTGAAGTGGTATCGCAGTCAGGCGTATTACGACAGCGGCGCATGGCGCGGCACCTGGGAACTGGACGGCGGCGGCGCGCTGATGAACCAGGCGATCCACAGCGTCGACTTGCTCGCTTGGTTGATGGG
>JBBDLY010000237.1:0-4834 GCA_040878585.1 Pirellulales bacterium | reverse complement strand
CACCAGTTTTAGCTGGTGGACTACTGGCCAAGACTCTCACCAACAGCCGGGCTTTAGCCGGCTTTCCCGCGAATCTTGTCTAAAGACCAGATGAGAAGTCCGGCTGAAGCCGGCTTAGCTTGGTTTGCCTATCCGCTTTCCACCAGCTAAAGCTGGTGGCAAACAAGGGTCGGCTGGAAGCCGACATCGTCGCCGATTCGCAATCCGAGATGATCAATGCACCCGGTGCCCCGGCACCGCTCCGTCATCCGGCGCGAGCACAAACACCTCGCTGCCTCCTTCGCCGGCGGCCAGGACCATGCCTTCGCTGACGCCGAACTTCATCTTCCGCGGCGCGAGATTCGCGCACATGATGACCAGTCGGCCAACGAGCTTTTCCGGTTCATAGGCCGCCTTGATGCCGGCGAATACGTTGCGGGTTTCGCCGCCGCCGAGGCTGAGCGTTAGCTGCAACAGCTTCCGTGCTTCGGGCACTTCCTGGCAGTCGATCACGCGGGCCACGCGAAGGTCGACCTTCACAAAGTCGTCGATTGTGATCTCCTCGGCGATCGGCTCGGCGGCCAGGGCGTCGCCGGAGTCGTTGTAAGTGTCCGCGGCGGCCGTTGTCTCTTCCGGTTCCTTGCTCTCTTCGATCATGGCGTGTACCTGTTTTTCCTCGACTCGTTTCATCATGTGTTCAAACTTGCTGACCGGCGTGCCGGTTAGCGGCTTCTGCGCGTCGTCCCAATGCTGGATCGGCGCGTTAAGTAGTTCTCCCGTCTGCTCGGCCAGCTTCGGCAGCACCGGGGCCAGATAGATGGCCAATTGCCGGAACAGGTTGAGCGCCACCGTGCAGACATCTTGCAACTGCTGGGCTTTGTCCGGATCTTTGCGCAACACCCAGGGGGCGTTTTGTTCGATGTAAGGATTCGCCTTGTCGGCCAGCGCCATGATCCGCCGCATCGCCTGGTTGTAGTCGCACGCTTCATAGGCGGTGGCGATCGCCTGGCCCTCGGCCGCGGCGGCGGCAAACAGCCCGCCGTCGTCGGGATACTTGCTTGAAAGGCCGACTTCTTGCACGAACTTGGCCGAGCGGCTGGCCAGATTGACCACCTTGCCGACTAAGTCGCTGTTCACCTTGTCGATGAACTCGCCGACGTTCATATCGAGGTCGTCCACCCGATTGGTCAACTTCGAGGCATAGAAATACCGCAAGTACGACGGGTCGAGATGCTGCAAGTAGGTGGCCGCCCGAATGAAGGTGCCTTCCGACTTGCTCATCTTCTTGCCATCGACCGTCAGAAAGCCGTGGATGTGAACCTTGGTCGGTAGATTGAACTCGGCGACCTTCAACATGCCGGGCCAGAACAGCGTATGAAAATACGTGATGTCCTTGCCGATGAAGTGATGTATCTCGCAATCTGGGTTGCGCCACCAGTTGTCAATAGCATCGCCGTGCTGCTGGCACCACTGCTGCGTGCTGGCCATGTAGCCGATCGGTGCGTCGAACCAGACGTACCAGTAGTTGCCCGGGCTGTCTGGGATCTCGAAGCCGAAGTACGGCGCCGGCCGCGAGATGTCCCAGTCTCGCAGCGGTTTGCGGCCTTCCTCCGAATTCGGGTCGCCCAGGAAATGCCCCTTGAGATAATTGGCGATCTCCGGCTGCAGGTGGTCGCCGCTTTGGGTCCACTGTTGGAGAAAGTGGTGCAACTGCTCCAGCTCGATGAACAGGTGATCCGCCTCGCGCAGCACGGGCGTGGCGCCGCTGAGCGTGCTCACCGGATCGATCAGCTCGGCCGGCGTGTAGGTCGCGGCGCACTTGCTGCAATTGTCGCCCGGCTGGTTGGGCGACTTGCAGTTGGGACAAGTCCCCCGCACGAAGCGATCGGCCAAAAACGTGCCCGCCTCGGGATCGAACAACTGTTCGACCGCCTTCTCCTTGACCAGGCCGGCGGCGCGGATCTTGGCCCAGATCTGCTTGCACAGTTCGTAGTTCTCCGGACTGTTGGTGCTGCCGTAGTGGTCAAACTCGATATGGAACTTCGAAAAATCCTCGACGTGGTGCCGCTGCATCTCGGCGATCCAGTCCTCCTCGCTGCGGCCTTCTTCCTTGGCGCGGATCATCACCGCCGTACCGTGGGTGTCGTCGGCGCAGAGGTAGATGCAGTTGTGGCCGCGCAACTTCTGGAAGCGGACCCAGACGTCAGTCTGGATATACTCGACCAGGTGGCCAATGTGGATATGGCCGTTGGCGTAGGGCAGGGCGGAGGTGACCAGGATTTGTCGTTGCGTCATGGGGATTCGATGCTAGCAGTGGTCGGCACGAAAAGGGGCATTTTACATTAGCAGGCGGCGGGTCGACAGTGGCGCGCTCGTGGCGGACGCTGCCAGCGTCCGCAGTGTCGGGCAAGAGATGGTTGAGCTCCGAGGCTCAAGCTACCGCGCATGCTCTCACCGGAATGCATCCTGCTATCGTTGCCAGCCGGGTCCGCGGAACCGTGCCCGTCCTGACGCCCGCCTCCGCCTGACGGCGTCGGCGGCGGACGCTGGCAGCGTCCGCCACGAGCTTTGGCACATCAGATGCACTATCCCGCACCCGGCGAGTTGGCTTTCGCATTGAAATCGCGCAATCCGCTTGCCAGGGCGAATTCTTATCGATCGCTAGTCCCCACAAGTTCTAGTCGATTTTGTAAGAATTACCTCGCCGTTTGAACGATGTTCCGTAGCCATGCGCCGCGGGCGTCGTTTAAGATGGCGAAACGCACGTGGAGGTTCGCGGCGAACCATCGGCATCATCCTCCGGCAGGAGGCCGCAGCGTGATGCAGATGAGCGAAATCCTCCCACCGACACAGCAACAGGGAAGTTGTCTGGTCGAATAGGCCGCATCCGGCGGCTGTTCTACCGCGCCGCTCCCCCGCGCTGAAAACGGCGCATGCGACACGAATTGCGCATGCTCCACCGTAGAGCCTTAGCGTTCCAAGGAGGGAACCGATGGTTGCACTTCACGTTGCCGTGGCAATGCTTGCCACTCTTGCGCCCAATACCGCCGTTTCCGGCGACGTCGTATTGCTCGATTTCACCGCCGCCTGGTGCGGCCCCTGTCAGCAGGTCAAGCCCACCGTTGAGCAACTGGCCGCCGAAGGCTACCCGGTGCGCGCGGTCGACATCGACCAGCACGCCGATTTGGCCCGCCGCTTCAACGTCTCCAGCATTCCCTGCTTTATCGTGGTGAAGAACGGCCAGGCCGTGGCACGGCAGGAAGGGCCGATCAGCCGGCAAGCCATGATCGGCATGTTGCGGCAAGCGGGCTACGGATCGGCACCGGCCAACGAACCGGTGATTCGCGCCCAATCGCCGCAAGGCTTCACATCGACGCCATCGAGCAATCCGGTGTTCGACGCCCAAGGTCTTCCCACGCATCCCGAGGCCAAGAAGTGGCAGCGATATGGCAACGCCCCGGCCTGGCGCGGCGGCAACGATCCCTCGACGCGGTTGGTGCAAGTCAATCCCTACGGCCCGGCCGAGCCGCCGGCCGCGGCGCAAGCCGAGTTGATGCAGGCGTCCGGCGAGCAACCCGCGCAGGCCCAGCTCGCTTCCTACGAGCAGCCAGCCGCTGGCGGGTTCGATACCGTGCCGGCAGGGCGAACGGATGATTTCCAGTCGCTTCCCGCCAAGCAATGCGATCCGGCGGCCGCGGCGGGCGGCGATTTGCTGGCCGGACCAAACAGCCCGCGCGACGACTTTCGCCCCGCGGCCGATTCTCGGTTCACCGACTCGCCGGACGATATCCGCGATCCGCTGGTCCGCCGACTGCTGGCAGCCAGCGTGCGGTTGAAGATTCAAGATCCCGACGGGCATTCCTACGGCTCCGGCACCATTATCGACGCCCGCGCCGGCGAGGCGCTGGTGCTGACCTGCGGACACGTGTTTCGTGATTCGGCCGGCAAGGGAGAAATCCTGGTTCATTTCCATGGCAAGTACGAGGAACCGCCCGTCCGCGGCACGCTAATTAGCTTCGATCTACAGAACGACGTCGGTCTGGTCAGCATTCCGGTCGACGACACGGTCGTCCCGGCCAAAGTCGCCCCCCAGGATTATGCCGCGCGACGCAGCGACCGCGTGCTGTCGATCGGTTGCGACAACGGGCGTCCCGCCACTGCCCGTTGGAGCCAGATCATCGCGGTGAACAGCATCGTCGGGCGTCCCACCTATCAAGTGGCCGGCCAGCCCGAAGTGGGCCGCAGCGGCGGCGGCTTGTTCACTTCCGACGGCCAATTGATCGGCGTATGCAATTTCGCCGATCCGACCGATCGAGCCGGTCTGTACGCGGCGCTGGCCACCGCCCAGGAAGAATTGGACGAGGCGGGCCTGTCGTTCGTCTACTCCGACCGGCACGCCGTGCCGGAGGCGATCGCCGCGGCGGAACGCGCATCTTCGCCGGCGCATCCGCCGGCGATGGACGATCGCATGCCAGAGACCCCGCTGGCCGCCGCCGGGGAACTGCGAACCCGCGGCGGCAGCGTGGCCGTCACGCCCGCGGCGCAAGCCGCGCAGCGCAAGGAGCTGATCTGCATTGTCCGCGGCGAAGGGGGCGGCCAACAGGAGACGATCATCATCCGCGATCCGTCGCCGGCGTTGCTCTCGCAGCTTGCCGACGAACACAAATCGCAAAGCGGCGCGTTCTTTACCTCCGGCCGTGTCGAACAAGCACAACGTGAGTTGGTGCCGATCCGACGGTAGAGTCGCATGCATTGAAGACTCGCCGTATGTAGGATGGGACCATTGTCCCAGGGCTTTAAGGGTGGCAATGTGATCAGGATTTTGAACAGGAGGGAACAGAGAGAACGAAGAAGA
>JBBDLY010000236.1:0-4852 GCA_040878585.1 Pirellulales bacterium | reverse complement strand
TCGGCGTGGTGACCGTCGAGGCAGCCGAGGAACTGCAACTGCTCGACCAGACCGGCCAGACCGTGACGATTTCCAAGAATGAAATCGACGAGCGGCTGAAACTGGAAACCTCAGCCATGCCCGACGGCCTGGTCAATGCGCTCCTGCCGGCCCAACTCGCCGGGCTGCTGGACTACCTGGAAACGCTAACGAGCGAGTGAGCCAACCCGACAGCTATTATGCGGAGCGAATTGACGATCTGATCACTGTATTTATTAGCCGTCAATCGGGCGAACCGGTTGGCGCGTTGATTAAGAATGTCGGCACGTTTGTCAAAGAGGTTCTTGAGTCCACGCCAGGATTTCAGGCGGAGATTCGTGGCGAAGGCATCCAATTAGAATACTTGCTGACAGCGGGGCTATGGCGGAAGCAAAAGGCCGAAAAGGGACACAACGGCAACGCTATTGAACTCTATCTTCGACTGCGAGAAATTGCAGGCGAGGACAATGCACGCGTTGCATTACAGGCTTGCTAGTCCAAGAACGCTGCGAGTCTCACGGCAAGAACGGCCAGGGTCGCTCCTTGCGTAGCGCTGCCACCTGTCGCGAGTCTTGTCACGCCGTGCAGTCCATTTCGGACGCTTCACGGTTACGGCCACTCGAAAATTTCAAGTTCGTATTCCGGCTCCGGAGCCACTTCGGGAAGCGGCATCCGGCCGTTGAACTCGATCCGTAGATGGGGACGGCGGGCCAGCAGATTGTGGCACGCCGCCCAGGTGATCTGTGTGCCACGGATGTCGAGCGACTTCAAGGGCAAGGCGATCAACGCAGACAACAGATCGTCGTCGACATTTACGTAAGTGATGGTCAGAGACTCGATGTTCGATGCCCTTTCCAATATCGGCGCGATCGTATCCTCTGTGATAAGCGTGCCGAGGTCTTCATTTCCGATAACGGCGAGCATAGTTAGTTGCGGCATCACTGGAAAATCGAACACGCGTCGATCGACTTGCAGTGATCTGGGGTCGGATTGCGAAACAAAAATTGTCAGTGATCGCAGCGACGGATGAGCGTACAGACTTCGCAGGCTACCAGCCTGAATCTCCACATGGGAGATTTCTAACTCCTCCAGCGACGCAAGTCCGTGGAGTGCGGAAAACTCCTGGCACTGGATGCAACAGCCGGAGAGCTTTAGCGACCGAAGGAATTTGAACTGCCGCAACGACTCGACGAATGGCTGATCGATCGTTTGACCGCGAACTTCCAGCGAAGTTACTTTGCCTAGTGGCAGGATGGCAGAAAGAACCGGCAGCGTGTCAGCATGTTTGTCATACAATTCAACCTGATTGCCCGTGAACGTCACACGCCAGCCTTGTTTGATCAGTCGTTCCTTGGCCCAATTTCGCGCGATGTGAGGATACGCAATGCATGCGAATGCCACCAGACAGACGAAAACCAACAAGGTCCGCAAGCGAAATTGGAGGAATTGACGGAGTTGCATGGCATGGCTCGCAAGTTCTTTCGATCAATAGATCGCTTGAGGGCCGGACTACTATTGCATGCACCCGCCTCGCGCAGCGCTTTGACTGCTTGCTGCGCTCGCGACTACGGCCGCTCGGTGAACGAGCCTTCCTCGGGACTGCTGGCCGTGGCGTAGAGTTTTTTGGGGATGCGGCCCGCCTGGTAGGCCAGCCGGCCCGCTTCCATCGCGTGTCGCATGGCGACCGCCATCGCCAGCGGATCGCGGGCGTGGGCGATGCCGGTGTTCAATAGCACGCCGTCGACCCCCAGTTCCATGGCGATCGTCACGTCGCTGGCCGTGCCGACGCCGGCGTCGACGATCACCGGATAGTCGGGGTCGTTCTCCTTGAGATACTCCAGGCAAATCCGCAGGTTGTTGGCGTTGAGAATGCCTTGGCCGCTGCCGATCGGGCTGCCGGCCGGCATCACGCTGGTTGCGCCCGCTTGCTTCAATCGCCGCGCGATAACCGGATCGTCGCTGCTGTAGACCAACACCTGGAAGCCGTCGGCCACCAGCCGCTCGGTTGCTTCCAGCGTGGCGACCGGATCGGGCAGCAGGGTCTTGGTATCGCTGAGGCACTCCAGCTTGACCCAATCGGCGCCGGGATTGTCCAGACCGGAAAGAATTTCGCGGCCCAGCCGCGCCACCCGCACTGCGTCGTCCGCCGAAAAACAGCCCGCCGTGTTGGGCAGCAACGTGTAGCGTTGCAGATCGATGAATTCGAGAATATTGCGGCCTTGGGCGTCGATCAGCCGCTCGCGGCGCACCGCCACGGTAATGCAATCGGTGCCGGAAAGCGCCAGCGACTGGCGCATCACGTCGTAGTCGGGATACTTGCCGGTGCCGACGATCAGCCGGCTCTGCAGCGTATGGCTGCCGATCTGCAACGGCGCGGGCGCGGCACGCGCCGCGGCGGGCGGTTCGAGTTCCGTAGACACGTAGCTTATCCCCCTCCGACCAGTGTGACGACTTCCAATTGATCGCCGTCGTGCAACGGATGCTCTGCGTGGCGCGCGCGGGGAACCAACTCCCGATTCAACTCCACGGCGACTTGCCGCGGCGAAAGATTCAGGCTTTCGAGCAACTCGGCGATGGTCGCGCCGGCAGGCAGGTCGCGCGGTTGTCCGTTGACAATGACTTGCATGCAGTCCGGTCCATTTGACAGGAGAAAACTGAGAAGGAAGAACTCTGTGTTCTCCTGTTCCCATGGAATGAATCCATGCGGAAGTTATCTTCGAGCGCCGCCTTAGTCGCGGCGGAGTTTCTCGCTGCGGAACTCCACGCCGTCCAGCGGCACCAGCGCCGTTTTGGTCTGCGCGCCAAGCGCTTGCCGGCCCGGCACCCAGGGCACGCCGTAGGCGATCATCTTGCCGGAGTTCACTTCGCAGACGTACACCACCGCATCGCCAATTTGCGTCGCCGCGGCGCCCCGTTTCAGATCGGCCCGGCCGGTGACGATCAAATAGCGGGGGTTCTTTACGTCCGAGGAGGCCATGTGCTGCAAGATGTTCACCTGGTAGAAGGCCGTGAACTTGTGCGTTTGCGGATTGAGCACCGCCGCCTTCAGGTCGCCGGTGATGAAATCGAGAAAGTAGACCGCCTCGACCGTTTCGTCGAGCAGCCCGGTCGCCAGCGCGAAGTTGTCCTGCCCGTGCGTGGCCACGGCGTGCAACGGCTTGTGCGGGAGCCAGCCGGCAACGCCGGCCCCGATCGCCACGCCGATTACCAAAAACAACGCCCGCTGAACATTGACGGATTGATGCATCGTTCGCGTTCTCCAACCAGTAGACGAGTAAACCCTTCCGCGGCGGGCGGATGCCGGCCGCGGGGGGTCCGATAGGCGGACCGCCGCCAGACTCCATGGTAAGGGTTTCTCGCGACAAATGCCAGATCAACGCGATTTTTTTGCCGCCGGGCACGTTGAGTTTCGCTCGCCGGAGCATCAAAATAGCGGGTTCATCCAATTCTCACCGGCGTCGAGTCGCCGCGACTTTCCCACACTCACACGAGGGCCACAACCATGTCAACCAACGGATCGCTCAATCGGAAACTTCGCATGGCCTTGGTCGGCGGCGGTCGCGGCTCCTTCATCGGCCGGGTGCATTGCACCGCCGCGGTGATGGACAACCGGGCCGAACTGGTCGCCGGCGCCCTCTCCTCCGACCCCCAGCGAGCCAAGGAATCGGCCCCCGACTACGCCATCGCCGAGGATC
Source organism: Pirellulales bacterium (assembly GCA_040878585.1). Classification (GTDB taxonomy): domain Bacteria; phylum Planctomycetota; class Planctomycetia; order Pirellulales; family UBA7805; genus JBBDLY01. Next base: position 1,139 of record JBBDLY010000236.1, on the reverse strand, counting down.
GGGCCTACACCTCAATCGAGGAACTGGTCGAGCGGGAAAGCAAGCTGCCGGAGGACGCGCGGGTCGACTTCATCTCGATCGCCACGCCGAACCACACGCACTTTCACATCGCCAAGACCGCACTGGCCGCCGGCTTCAACGTGGTGTGCGACAAACCGGTCACCTTCAACCTGGACGAAGCGCACGAATTGTGCAAGCTGGTCGAAGCGAGCGACGCCGTGTTCGCGCTCACCCACAACTACACCGGCTACCCGCTAATCCGGCAAGCGCGGGCGATGATCGCCGCCGGCGAGTTTGGCGAGATCAACGCCATCCGCGCCCACTACATGCAAGGCTGGCTGCGGACGCGGTTGGAACTGGAAGACCAAAAGCAGGCAAGCTGGCGGACCGATCCGAGCAAGAGCGGCGCGGCCGGCTGCTTCGGCGACATCGCCACGCACGCCTACAACCTGGGCCGCTACATGACCGGCATGTTGCCAGAAAAGATCAGTTGCAACCTGAAGACCTTTGAAGAAGGCCGCGCGCTTGACGATTACGGCCACGCCGTGATCCGCTACGAGAACGGCTGCCTGGGAAGCGTGACCGCCTCGCAAATCAGCCACGGCCGCGAGAACGATCTGTCGATCGAAATCGACGGCACCAAGGCCTCGCTACAATGGCGGCAGGAGGAGCCGAACAGCATGATCGTCCGCCGCAACGGCCAGCCGCACGCCATCTACACTCGCGACCCCAACGCGCCGCACACCAACGAAGCCGGCGCCGCCGCCTGCCGCCTGCCGAGCGGCCATCCCGAGGCATATCTGGAGGCGTTCGCCAACGTCTACCGGGCGGCCTTCGACGCGATGGTCGAGCGGAGCGAAGGCAAAAAGGTCGAGCGGGTAAACACCATCTATCCCAACATCTACGACGGGGTCGAGGGAATGATGTTCATCGAGCAAAGCGTCGCCAGCAGTGGCCAAGACGCGGCCTGGTTGCCGTTGCAATACGAGAAGGCGCGACGGTAACTTTCGTAGCGGAACTCGCCTAGAGTTCCGACGCACACCGGTAGGTGCCCTACTATGGGCACCTCGGAATTCTGGCGAATTCCGCTACAAGCTCGAAGCGCAAGCGAGTGGGTCCGCGAGCGAATCAGCTTGCGG
>JBBDLY010000235.1:0-4884 GCA_040878585.1 Pirellulales bacterium | reverse complement strand
CGCGGCGTTTGGCGGCCAGCAGCCGAGAGGTGTACGAGGGCGGCTCGGCGGGGGCCTCTTCGGCGATCGAGCGGGCGGCTGGCGCGCGCGACGGATCGCTCTCGGGCAGTTCGTCCAACGGAGCGGACGAGGCGTCGGCTGCGGTTGGCTCGAACCGCACGCTTGCCCGGCGTTGCTCGTGCTGTCGCACGGTTTCCGCCTTGCGGCTTTGTAGGCGCTCCATCGAGGCGGCCGGCGATGATTCAGGTGTGCCGCGAAGGCGAGCCAGCACCACGGAAACCGCGGCCAGCGGACGAATGGCCACTCGCCGAATGAGTACGTCGAAAAAGAACATGCAGGCCGCCAGCAGCGCCAGTTCCGGCCATACGTCGCGCAGGCTGATTGCCGGCGGCAGCGTCGGACGGAAGGAGTTAAACTGCAACAGGCCGTCCGGTTCAAGGCTGAGCAAGTCGCCTTCCATCAACACGCCCGGCCCGCCTCCGGCGGGTGCTTGCCGGGCCAGCGCCTCCAACAGCCGCCAATTGGTTTGCTTGTCCTTGAACTCGACGGAATATGGCACGCTCACCCCGGCCCGCAACACGCCGCCGGAGCGGCCTGGGTTGATCGAGAGAAAGTAGTTGCCCGGATCGTCCACCTCCAACTCGCCCACAAAGCGGCCTGGCGCGGTCTGTCGCATGGGCATCTCGGTCATTTGCATGTCGGGCGTGGTGACGCTGGCCCGCACGCGGGGAAAGCTGGCAGCCTCGTCCTGTGAGTGGATGGCGGTGACGACGGCGCGGATCTTGCCGTCCTGATATTCGGTCGCCACCAAAAAGTCTCCCTCTTCGTCGCGGGGCCGCATCGACCAGCGAACGATCTGCGTGAATAGCGCGTCGTACTGGTCCCACTCCTTCCAGGCCGCGGCCCAGCGATGGCCCGCGTCGGTGGTAAACGCCACGCAACGTCCCAGCCCGTAGGTCCAACTTGCCAACACGGTCGAAGTCTGCTGGTTGGTGGGCAGCGGCGACCGCAACGCCACTTCGACCAGCGGGCTGTCCTTGACGTCGCTGAGCACGAAGCCCTTGATAGGCGGCAGCGGCCCCTCGATGCCGCGGACCATCTCATGCGGAAAGACAATCTGCGGCGCAATGCCGCTTTCACGCTCGAAAACCAGCGGCCGGGCCACGCGCATGGCTTCCTTGATAAAAATTCGCGGCACCGCCCGGGGGGACGTGACCTGGTAATACTTGCCGCCGCCGATGCGAGCGATATCGGCCAGCAGCCGCCGATCGGCGTCGCTGCCGACGGCCACTGTCGAAACGGTGATGTTGTCTTGCCGCATCTGCCGCACCAGACGGTCGAAGCTGGCCGGCATCGTCTGCCCGTCGGTGAGGACGATCATATGCTTGATGGCCGCGCCGTCGACGCGGGTCAAGGCGCGATAGCCCTGCTCCATGCCGGGATACATGTTCGTCCCGCCGCTGGCGTCCAACCGGCTGATGCGGCTGTAGATGGCGTCGCGACGGTTGCCGATTTGTTGCATCGGCATGACCCAACTCGCCTGCCCGTCGAAGGCCACCACGCCGACATGATCCTTGGCGCTGAGCACGCGAACCGCTTCGATGGCGGCGCGGCGGCACATGGCGATCTTGTCGCCGCTCATTGAGCTCGACTTGTCGACCACCAGCGCCAACGCGCCGGAGGGAACGACCTTGGCGTTCTTAACTTGGAAATCGATCGGACTGACCTCCTCCAGCCGCGTGTTCGCCCAGCCGCCGGCGCCGAAACTGTCGGGACCGCCCAGCAGCACCAGGCCGCAGCCCATCTCGGTGTTGCGAACCAACGCTTCGACTTGCTCGTCGCTGAACAATACGTCGGCCTGATCGCCGGAGATGCGCGGGACGTTGGCCAGCACCACGGTATCGTACGACTGCAAGTCGGCCAGCGTGGCAAACGGTTGAGCGGTGGTGCGGACGTCGGCCAGGATGTCGGCTGCCCGCAACCGCTCGATCAGATAATCGAACTCGCCGGGCGAGTCGGCGTTTTCAATGAACAGCACCCGACCCTTGCCGCGGACGTTGGCGAACGAAGTCGCCCGATTGTTTCGCAGCGTCTGTTCGACCGCGTCGTCGTCGGGAATGAACTCCGCGTCGTAGGTATAGAACCCCGGCGGCACGTCGAGCAGGTGCGCCAGCGGAAACACGCTCTTGCCCGGCGGCAATTCGATCGTTTCTTCGGCCAGCGTCTCCACGGCGCCGCCAATGCGGCGCGTCACCCGCAGGCGGCCTTTCACCCGCTTTTTGCCCCCCTCGCCCTCGCTTGGTGTGGCGTCGTTGTTGACCACCACCCGCGCTTCGATCGTTTCGCCCTGCTGGGAAAAGGCGGGCAGCTCGACCTTCTCGACCGCCACATCGCCGGACCACGTCAACGGAATCGGCACGACGTCGATGCCGATTCCCTGGGTGGCAAAATGGGGCGCGATCCGTTCGGCCGCGCCGAGGTTTTCATTGCCGTCGCTGACGATCACCACCCGCCGCGCTGTTTCCGACGGCAAAATCGACTGGGCCAGCCGCAGCGCCTCGGCCAGATTGGTGGCTTCCGTCATACCAGGGGCGATCGACTCGCTCTTGCGCAGCCAGTTTAGGTCGTCTTCGACCGGAGCAGCCTCAACGGCCGCCTGCCGGCCAAACACGATCACCCCGGCGCGATCGCCGCGGGTGCCGTCGCGATGCGCCGCCACCGCCGCGGCAACGTAGCGGAACATCGCTTCCCGCTCGGCCGCCGGTATGCTCTGCGATTGATCGAGCAGGTAAACCACCGAGATCGAATCGCTGACCCGTCGCAGTTGCACCTCGGCGGCGGCCAGCACCAGCAGCACCACGACCACCGTCCGCAGAGTGTGGGCGACGATCGCCCGCGGCCGAGTCAACCCGGACAACGACTTGCGGCCGATCCACCACACCAGCGGCAGCATGGCGAGCAACAGCAAATACCATGGACTATTGACGGCGAAACTCAATCGATTCGATGCTCCCCAAGGATGCGGCGACACCTGCGCATACCATCAAGATAGCGTGTGAGAGGCGTTTCTCCAACGGTTGCGCCGCCCGGCGGGCGGATTGGCGGCGATTGGGGCGAAAGACGCGGCCATCTGCGTGGTGAACTACGATTCGAGTGAATTACGACTCGATGCTTGCACCTTGGTGGCATTACATCTACTGTGAGTGGTCGCAGGGCGCGAACACAAACGCCTGGGCGTCTGGACTCCAAACAAGAGAGACACGACATGAAGTACTTTTTGTGGATCGGATTTGCGTTGTTCGGGGCGATGGTGCCGGCGCCGGCGACGGCTGCCGAGACGGCCCCGCCGGCAGCCGCTGCCCCGCAGCGCGTGCTTGCTTGGGACGTCGAGGCGCTGGAGGCCACGCCGGCGATGCATCAGACGACGGAGTGCCCCGTCGAAGGCATGCAAGCCTTTTTCTATGAAGGGGTGGCCTACAAATCGAAGCCGACGCACGTCTTTGCCTACTACGCCGCGCCGCAAGGCGAGCCGCCGGAGGGGGGCTGGCCCGCCGTCGTGTGCGCCCATGGCGGCGGTGGAACGGCGTATGCGGAGTGGGTCAAGACCTGGAACGAACATGGTTATGCGGCCATCGCCATGGACCTCGAAGGCCGCCTGCCCGATGGACGGCCGCACGCCAACGCCGGGCCTGCGCGGATCGACTGGTTCGGCGATCGCGAATTGCCCGACCACGAGCAGTGGTTTTATCATGCGGCGGCCGACGTGGTCCGTGCCCATTCTCTGTTGCGTTCCTTCGCGGAAATCAACCCCGCCAAGATCGGCCTGACCGGCATCTCCTGGGGCGGAACCATCGCCGCCGCCGTCGCCGGCGTCGACGCGCGGTTTGCATTTGTGATTCCCGTCTACGGATGCGGCTTTATCCACGAGAGCGACAATCCAGGTCTCTCGCAGTGGTTTCCTCCCACGCATATGACCGCCGTGCAGTTTCGCGACTACCAAACGAAGTGGGATCCCTCGGTTCATTTGCCTTACGCCAAGATGCCGATGCATTGGATGAACGGCACCAACGACGGCACGTTTTCGATGGAGATCTTCCAGCGATCGGCCAGCCTGCCCGCCGGGCCGACCTCGAAAAGCATTCGCATTCGTTGGCTGCACGGTCATGCGCCCGGTTGGAGACAAAAAGAGATTTACGCCTTCGCCGACAGCGTGATCGGCGACGGCGTGCCGTTGCTGAAACTACATCAGCCCACGTTCGACCCGGCCACGCGGACCGTGACCTGCCAGGTAAAGGGCAAGCTGGTAAGCAACTCGCTAAACTTCACCACGGCGGACGGACCATGGAAAACACGCTGGTGGGACAGCCTGGTCTGCGAAGTCACGCCCGACGGCCTGACTGCCCAGTTGCCCGCAGACGCCAAATACTTCTTCTTCAACGCCCGCGACGAACGGGGCTGTCTCAGCAGCACGGACTACGTCGAGGTAAAGCCGCCGCAATAAGGTAACAACGAAGGCTCTCGGCCCTAACCTGCTCTGGATGTTGACTCGTGCTGAACGAGAACTGCATTGTGATACCGACCGTCTTGCAAGAATCCACTGCTGAGGGCAGCATTGGCACCCAGCAAGTGCAATGGCGGAGCAGGGCTTGGTCAGTGTAGAAGACGGCAACTGGCGGCTATCACAGAGGCTGCTCCACTTGTGCTCTCGCGGGCACGCCACAACGAGCCGCGGAGCGGCGACAGCACGTAGCCTGGGGTGGAGGCTCGCGAGCCTCCGGCGAGCGGGCCGGAACCCCAGGATCACGTTGGGAAAAGCATGTCGGCCGAGCACCCCGCGCAAACATTATCGGAGCATAACCGAGGCCGAAATAAGCCGAGACTCGC
>JBBDLY010000234.1:0-4909 GCA_040878585.1 Pirellulales bacterium | reverse complement strand
AAGTATCGCCTGGTTCGCCGCATGCGGGCGGACAGGATAAAAGGGCTAGCAGCAGGGCAAGCGCCACGGTTGCGGTTCGCATGGGGAGACTCCGTTGTGGGGAAGTGCGGGGACAAGTATCAGCCAATCGGCTCCGTCTGGGCGTGTAACAACGTGGCGAACGAACTCAAGTGCCGCAGGTTGTCGCAATAGGCGGCGTACCGCATCTGCTGCCGCACATCCTCCGTCAGGGCGCGTCCGCCGACCACGATGGCGACTTGGGGCGAAAACTCCTCAAACAGCTCTTCATATTGTTGCAGAAACTGTTCCCGATGGTCGATGGCCGAGACGCTCAGCCAGAAAAGTTTTGGCCGACCGTTGGCAACGGCCGCCTTCAATGTACTGAACGGCAGCATGGAACCGAGCGAGGTCGCCCGCCAGCCGAGATCGCGCAAGGCCAGTGCCACCATGCCGGTGGAAAGCGAATAGGGATCGCCTTCCGGCGTGCCGCCGATCGCGGTGGGGGCGTCGGCCGCCGGCGCGGGCAGCGCCAGTTGCAGTTCGAACAGCAGTCGCGAGGCAATCTCGCAGCCGCGTCGTTCCTGGTAGATCTCGACGTTACCGCAATCCCATTGGTCGCCAATCTCGCGGAACGCCTCGGCAATCACCTCGTCGCAGATCGTGGCGATGCTCTGCTCCGCCAGATATAGGTCGAATATGACCTGTCGGCAAACCGTTTCGTCGCCCGCCACCAGGCCCCGCAGCAGGTGCTCGCGGGCGCGGGACAGGGTCCATTCGCCTTGCCCGGTGGAGGCGGGCAGCCCCAGGATCTCGGGACGCTCCAGGCGGTGTTCGTTTTCGCGCAAGAACCGCAGCACGCCCGCCAGCGGCAGCCGTCGATGCCCGCCGGCGGTTCGCACGGTGGGAATCAGGCCGCGGTCGCACCACCGCTTAAGCGACGATTCGCTCACGCCGATGGCCCGCGCAACTTGCTTGGGAGTCAATGGGTTCTTCACGATCAGCCTATTCCGCAGGTGAACGAAATGAACGAGTTTAGTCGCAGCGAGACAACATGCCACGCCCAGTTGCCAGTCTACTATAGGCCAGCATGATACCGAAGAAAATTAAAAAACACGCAATTATCGCTGCCAGAACGACTTGTGGCGAACTTGAATTAAAATGAACGATTTGAACGATTTTGTCCATTGCCAACTGGGTTGCTCGCCTGTAGGATTGACTAGAACGATTTGAACGAATCTTGCGTTGCTGGCCAACTGCCTGCACGGTTCACACCCTGCGGAGAGTGCAACGGAGTGGTTCCTAACGTTCGATGCGGCATGCCGAGTCCCATTTTTAACGGAAACCGAAACGCTAACGGAGAGATCAAGATGAAAGCCATTTGTTTAATGTTTGCCGCCGCAGCCGCTGCGCTGCTTCCCTTGGCTAGCGAAGTTGAAGCCAAGAAGCCGTCGAAGGATATCGTCGAGACGGCGGCCGCCGCGGGACAGTTTGAAACGTTGCTGGCTGCCGCCAAGGCGGCCGGGCTGGTTGAGGCGTTGCAAAGCGAAGGCCCGCTGACGGTGTTCGCCCCCACCGACGAGGCGTTCGCGAAGTTGCCCGAGGGTACGATTCCCGCGTTGTTGGCCGACAAGGAAAAGCTGGCCACCATTCTGAAGTATCACGTGGTCGCCGGCAAGGTAACCGCTGCCGACGTGGTGAAGCTGCAATCGGCCGAGACGCTGGCCGGTAAGGAAGTGCGTATCACGGTCGTCGACGGCTGCGTGAAAATCGACAACGCCAACGTCGTGAAGGTCGACATCATGACCAGCAACGGCGTGATTCATGTGATCGACTCGGTGTTGATTCCTGAATAAGCCGTGCGAGTTTATTAGAGGCTGGACGCCGGCATCGCACCGAGCTTGTGCGACGTCGGCGATTCCAAACTGATTGTCAGTAGTTCCAATTTTCGACGAAGGACATCGCTGATTGATGGCACATCGTTAGCTGTCAGCGATCAGCTATCAGCTATCAGCAAGGATAAACGCGGTTCCTGATTGCTGACGGCTGATCGCTGACAGCTTGCGTCGCCACCATGGAAGTTGTCAATTTGTTCGCAACATCGAAATTGGAACTACTGATTGTCGTTTCTACAGTGGATCGAAACTTTATTACTTTTTGTTCCGCCCGCCGCCGATCTTTCGCGGCTCGCCCAACCGAAGAAAGTAGCCCGCCATGGTCGCCACACTTGAACGATCCGTTACGGCGCACGAGAGACATTTATCCTCCAGGCAGGCGCCGCCAGAAGCGGCTGTGGGCGGCTTATCGGAAGGCGAGATCAGCAGTCTGCTGAACATGGAGATCGACTTTATCGCCACCGAGGAATTCGCCGGCGTGACCTGCGGCGACGCAATTCTCACGGAGCCGCTGATCGAGTCGGCCACAGCAGAGAAGACGAGCACTGCGGACAAGGCGAGTTCACCGGAGCAGCCGACCAACATCCGCCGCAAGGCATACGGCGGGGGCAAGCTGCCTGCATCGCTGGCGCGGGTGTGCGAGAACCGCCTGTTGACCGCCGACGAGGAGGTGGCCCTGTTCCGCCGCATGAATTACCTCAAGTATCGCGCCGCCGGGCAGCGCGACGCGCTCGATCCGCGTCATCTCGATCTGGACGCACTGCAACAGGTCAAGGGCGATCTCCGCCGCGCCCGCACCATTCGCGACCGCATCATTCAAGCCAACATGCGGTTGGTGTTGTCGATCGCCGGCAAGTTTGTCGACGGGGCTGTTTCGTTCGACGATCTGGTAAGCGAAGGAACCTTGTCGCTGATGCACGCCGTGGAAAAGTTCGATTACAGTCGGGGGTTTCGCTTTAGCACCTACGCGACCAAGGCGATTCATCGGAACATTTATCGACTGATGGCCCGCACCAGCAAGAACCGGCTGCTGCCGGCGGGCGATGCGACCGAGCTGATCGAGCAGCTTTGCGACGAACGCGAATCGATCGACCGCAGCGACAAGTGGCTGACCGGCATCCGCGGCGAACTGGCAGATCTGCTCGACCAGCTCGACCGTCGCGAGCGGTACATCATTCGCGCCCGGTTCGGTATGGGCCGCGAGGAACAGGAGCAGACACTCAAGTCGATCGCCGGCAAGTTGGGCATCTGCAAGGAGCGGGTGCGGCAGTTGGAGCATCGCGCCCTCGACAAGCTCCGCGTACTGGCCGAGGAGCGTAAACTCGACGAATTGAACGACATGTTCATGTAAGATGACATTGGCTGAAGGCCGATCTCACGTTGTGGCGGTGAGTGACGCCTGGCTTCCGGGAATGACTGAGAGCAAATGATGCGGTTGGCAGCCAATATCCTTCATCTTTCTGCCCCAAAATCTTTTTGCCACATTTTCCAGCCGTCGGCCCAAAACCATCTTTGTGAGCAACCATGCCAAACAGTCACGCCAGGAACTTTGTCCGCCGGGCCGCCTTACCGGTTGGCTGTGAGGCGGCGTTTCGCTACCACGAACGGCCCGGCGCGATCCAGCGGATGATTCCCCCCTGGGAGTCGGTCCGCGTGGAGCGGCACGATGGCATCCAGGACGGCGATCGGGCCGAATTGGTCAATTATCTCGGTCCGCTGCCGATGAAATGGGTGGTCGAGCATCGCGACTACGTGCCCGGCAGGCAATTTCGCGACGTGCAGCTCTCCGGTCCATTCGCCCACTGGAATCACCTGCATCGGTTTGAACCGCTCGATGCCAATACTTGCTTTTTGGAGGACAATATCGAATACGCGCTGCCCGCCGGAGGCTGGGGCGCGGCGTTGGGTGGCTCGACGGTGGAGAACAAATTGAATCAAATGTTCTTATACCGGCATCAGCGGGTGGTGGCGGATCTCAACGCACACGCCAAGTACAAGGACCGCGGGACCATGAAAATTGCCATCACCGGAGCCTCGGGGCTGGTCGGCAGCGACCTCTGCGCTTTTCTCTCCACCGGCGGGCACGAGGTCAAACGGCTCGTTCGCGGCGAAGTGAAGCAGCCAGAGCAAGAGATTCATTGGAAGCCGTCGCAAGGCGTGTTGCGGGCGGAGGATCTGGAGGGACTCGACGCCGTGATCCACCTAGGCGGCGAGAGCATCGCCGAAGGCCGCTGGAACGATGCCAAGAAGCAGCGCATCCGCGACAGCCGCGTCGACAGCACCCGGCTGCTGGCCGAGGCGCTGGCCCAGTTGGAGAATCCTCCCCGAACCTTCATCTGCGCCTCGGCGATTGGCTTTTACGGCGACCGTGGCGACGAGGTGCTCACCGAGGAAAGCGCCGCCGGCGAGGGCTTTTTGCCTGAAGTCTGCCAGCAGTGGGAAGCCGCCTGCGACGCGGCCCGCGACAAAAGTGTGCGCGTGGTGCATGCGCGGTTCGGCATGATCCTCAGTCCCCAGGGGGGCGCACTGGCCAAGATGCTCACGCCGTTCAAACTCGGCGGCGGCGGCGTGATCGGCGGAGGCAAGCAGTATTGGAGCTGGGTCTCGCTCGACGACGTCGTGCAGGCAATCCACCACGCGCTGATGAACGACCGAGTGGCCGGGCCGATCAACGTCACGGCGCCCCAGCCGGTGACGAACACCGAATTCACAAAAACGCTCGGCCGCGTGCTCGGCCGCCCCACGATCCTCCCCATGCCGGCCTTCGCCGCGCGGTTGGCGCTTGGCGAAATGGCCGACGCCCTGATCCTCTGCAGCGCCCGCGTGCTGCCGACCGCATTGGAACAAGCGGGCTACGAATTCGTCGATCCCGAATTGGAACCGGCATTGCGGAAGTTGTTGGGGAGGTGAATTTCTAAATTCCAAATCCTAAATCCTAAATCCTAAACAAATCAGAATGTTTCAAATTCGAATGCCAGAAACGTTGGCGTCCGACCGTTTTGGACATTGGAACATTC
>JBBDLY010000233.1:0-1000 GCA_040878585.1 Pirellulales bacterium | reverse complement strand
GCCCGCGCCCGCAGGACCAGGTCGTGCGCCCACGGTTTGTCGCCGTACAATTCGACCGCCGCCCGCCGCATGGCCTCGGCCTGTTGGGGTTGGTCGTCGGCCAGGCGATCGGCGTGGTCGAGCGCCGCGGCGAGTGTATCGAGCTGCATTGCGGCATAGGACTCCAACTCCGCCTGCATCCGAGATAATTGCTGGCGTGCTTCGGCGACGATCGCTTGATTCGCGCGTCGCTCGGATGGCTCGCCATCGGCCCGCTCGGGCAACGATCCGTAGAGCGCAAGCAGCGCCTCGAGCTTGTCGATCGCTCGTTGCGGATCGAACTCGGCAAGACGAATCGCCTCCAGGTAGGCGCGTCCGGCTGCATTGTGCGGATACCGTTCGATCAAACGACGCGCTCGCTGCGTCGCGCCGCGGGCCAGGCGATAATGATTCAACCGGGCCTGCCACTGCCGAACCTCCTCGGCATTTTCGTGGCCGCCATAGTGATTGAGAAACTGATCCATCTCACTTTCGACGCTGCTCAACTCCGCCGGGTTGTCGCCGGCGGCGGCGGAAATGCGGGCGTACAAGGTCGCTGGCGAGGCCGGCTGTAGCAGATACCAGACGATCCCGCCGGTTGCCAGCAGCGCCAGAGCGAGCAGGACCGTGGGCAAGGAGACCAGCGCTCGCGACGCCCGCTCGCGCTCCAGGGCGCGTTGCCGCTCTTCCTCGATTGAAGTAAAAATCCGCGGCGAGTATCCGGTTTCAAAGCCCGTTGCGTCGTCGTCGTCATCCCCCTCCGCCTCGCGCGGCTCGTCTTGATGGGCCGTTTCCGCACCATGGGTATCGGCAGCCTGCTCGGCCGCGGCAGGCGACTCGACGGAGGTTTTCGTGTCGGGTGACAACTCGCCGCGATGGACTGGCGCGTCGGCGTCGGACGGCTCGTCCTTGGCGGCACTCTCAGCAACCGGCAAGGGCGAGTAGGCCGTTTCGGAAACGTCCGCCGCGCCCGGCGCAGGCC
>JBBDLY010000232.1:0-1001 GCA_040878585.1 Pirellulales bacterium | reverse complement strand
CGCGTCGCCATGCTGGTCGAGCAGTCGGTCCAACAAGAACCGCACGCCGTTGGCGCTGGCGAACACCAGCCAGTTGTAGGTGCTAATCCGCGCTAGTGCGTCATCCACCGCCGACCAACTCTTTGGCTCGGCGATCTCGATGGCTGGCTGGCTCAAGCACCGCGCCCCGAGTTCCTCGAACCGGCGAGCAAATTCCGCCGCTTGATGCTGCGGACGGGTCACCAGAATCGTTTGTCCGAACAAAGGCCGCGCGGCGAACCAATCCACCTGCGGCGCGTGCGCGACGGCCCGGCCGACAATCACAATCACCGGCGGACGCAGCTTGCGCGACTCGATCTCGTCGGCGACGTCATTGAGCGGACAGCGAATGATTTGCTGATCGGGCCAGGTGACCCGCCGAATGACTGCGGCCGGAGTTTGAGGATCAAGCCCCGAGTCCATCAATTGCGTGGTCCAGGCAGGGGCGGTGGTCACGCCCATGTAGTAGACGAGCGTACCAGGAAAACGCGCCAAGGCGTCGAAGTCGAGTCCGCTGGCGTCCTTCTCGATTGTCTCATGCCCGGCAATGAAGGCCACCGCCGAGGCGTCGTCGCGATGGGTGATGGGGATGCCGGCGTAACTGGCGGCGGCCTGGGCGGCGGTGACGCCCGGCACGACCTCATAGGCGACCTGGGCCGATCGCAGCGCTTGAAGCTCCTCGCCGCAGCGGGCGAACACGACCGGATCACCCCCTTTGAGCCGCACGACGCACTTGCCTTGCCGAGCCAACTGCACCAGTCGCCGATTGATCTCGTCTTGCGACATCATCGCGCCACGCCCGTGCTTGCCGCAGCAAATCAGTTCCGTGCCGACGCGAACGTGTGCGAGAATCGACGGATTGGCCAGAAAATCGTACAACACGACGTCCGCGCGGCGGAGGCATTCCGCGCCGCGGAGCGTCATCAGGCCCGGTTCGCCGGGGCCGGCGCCGACCAGATAGACGATCCCTGCGTTTTCGGGGT
>JBBDLY010000231.1:0-4939 GCA_040878585.1 Pirellulales bacterium | reverse complement strand
CCCGACAATTCAATCGCCTTCACAGGCGCACTAGCGGAATTCGCCAGAATTCCGAAGGCGCACTGTAGCGGAATTCACCAGAATTCCGAGACGCTACAGTTTGTTACGGCGCAACGGAACTCTTCGCGAGTTCCGCTACGGTAGCGGAATTCACCAGAATTCCGAAGCGTTACGGTTTTCTCCGGTGCCACGGAACTCTTCGCGAGATCCGCTACCGCGACACTAAAATTCCCGGTTCGCCCTGCTAGACAAACGGCTTGGAATCGGGCAAACTAGATGGTTTGCCATTGGCGCACGGTTGCCGTCCGTGCGAGTTCCTCACCCAACCCAGCTAGTTCCCATGCCAAATACCGCCAGTGCCAAGAAGCGACTTCGACAGGGCGTTAAACGCCATCAACGCAATCGCTCGGAGAAACGGACCCTCAGCACTTTCTTAAAGCGAGTGACCGACGCCCTGGCCAGCGGCGACCAGGCCAAGGCACAAGAAGATTATCGCGTGGCCAGCAAGAAACTCGATCAAGCGTCCGCCAAGGGTGTGATCCACGCCAATGCCGCGGCGCGGCTGAAGTCGCGGTACAGCAAGCGACTCAAGGCGGCCAAGTAACTCGGGCGTCCCCGCCGGACCAGCAAGCTCCCCCGCCGATCTACCACTCCAGGCAGCCCGCCTCGAAGATCGGTCCTTCGACACAGGTCCGCTTGTAGTCCCACTCCCCTTGGGCGTCGCGGACTCGCGCCACGCAACTGAAGCAGATGCCCACGCCGCAGGCCATCGGCGTTTCCAGCGACACCAGGCACGGCACGTTGCGCTCGAGGCACAACTTGGCGACCGCTTCCATCATCGGTTCTGGGCCGCAAACCATCACTTGCCGTCCGCCGGCGGCATCCTCCAAGAGCGGCTTCAGCAGGTCGGTAACCAGGCCATGGCGTCCCGCCGAGCCGTCGTCGGTGCTGGTTTGCAGGTTGATCCCCAGCGCTGCGAAGTCATCCAGGCCGGCCAGCAAGCTCGCCCGCCGCGCCCCGTAGCAGAGTGTAACCCGCCGGACGCTGGCGGCGCCTGGCTCGGTCCTGGCAGGTTCGCCGTACGATTGCAAGCCGAGCGCCTCGGCCGCGACCGCCGGAAACGGGGTCTGGCCGATGCCGCCGGCCACCAGGATCAAGTGCTGCGTTTCAACGACCGGAAACCCATTGCCCAGTGGTCCCCAGACGTCCAACTTCTGGCCCGGCACGTATTCGGCGAGCCGGCGGGTCATCTTGCCCATCACCAGGTAGACCAGATCGATCGCCTCGGGCGTTCCGTCGCTGTTGTTGACGACCCGGTAGAGCGCCAAGGGGCGGCCGAGCAGCGGATCGTTGAAGTCAGCCAGCCGCACCATCACGAACTGGCCTGGCACGATCCGCCGGGCCAACTCCGGGCAGTGAAACCGCACGCGGTAGGTTGCTTCCGCCAGGCGCACGTTCTCGACCACCTCGACGGTGCGTTGCATGGCACGATCGGCATAATACTTGGCGTGCAGCGGGTTGGCCGGCGTCATTTACGCCCTCCCCTGCCCCGAGCACCGCCCGACTTCCCGCGTCCGCCGGCACCCTTCGGATCCGGTTTGCCGGCGGCTCTACGCGTCTTCGACCGTATGGTGGTAGAACGGCGGCCAGACTCGGCGTGGGTTTGCTTCTTCTTCGGCCCGCCGCCGCGAGCATCCTTGGACTTCGAGCGAGCGTCGTCGCCGATCACCGCGCCCTCGGCCTTGGCCGCGCCAAATTGAAACTCGTCGGTCGCCGGCGGCTTGGGCGCCGGCTTGCGAAACGCGGCCGGCTTGCTGGACGACTTGGCGCGGGACTTGGCCGGCGTGAAACGCTTGCGGGTGGGGCCTTTCGACGGCGTCGGCGCGATGTTCTCCGCTGCTTCACGCAAGGCGGTAACTTCGTCGCGGGTCAGCGGCCGATAGGAGTCGGGGGGCAATTCCCCCAGACGCAGCGAACCGATCGCCACTCGCCGTAGCCGCTGCACTTTATGTCCCAGCGTGGCCAACATGCGGCGAATCTCGCGGTTGCGGCCTTCCGAGAGGACCATCTCCAGCAGCGAACTCCGCTTATGATGCGATTTGATCCGCACTCGCTCGACCT
The DNA here is from genome assembly GCA_040878585.1 of Pirellulales bacterium. Taxonomy (GTDB): domain Bacteria; phylum Planctomycetota; class Planctomycetia; order Pirellulales; family UBA7805; genus JBBDLY01. The sequence goes on along the minus strand of JBBDLY010000231.1, from coordinate 2,818 downwards.
GCGCCACCCCCTCGGCCAAATGGACGCCTCGCTTGAGGGCCTCCAGCACGCTGTTGTCCGGCTTGCCAGCGACTTGCACGTGATAGGTTTTTTCGATGCCGTAGCGCGGATGCGTCAGGCGGTTGGCCAGCGCGCCGTCGTTGGTCAACAGGATCAGCCCCTCGCTGTGCATGTCGAGACGACCGACCGTAAACACGCGCCCCGCACCGGGCGGCACCATGTCGGTCACGCGGGCGCGGCCCCACTCGTCGCGGCTGGTCGACACAACCCCTTGCGGCTTGTGGACGGCGAAGTAGACCAGCTTGGGCTGCGGCAGCGGCTCGCCGTCGACAAACACCTTCTGCGTCGTCGGGTCCACCCGTGTGCCAAGCTGCGTGACAATGCGCTCGCCGATGGCAACGCGCCCCTCCTCGATCAGCTTCTCGCATTCGCGGCGGCTGGCGACCCCCGCGGCGGCCAACACCTTCTGCAGCCGCACCAAGTTGGTAAACGGCTGCGATTCGGCCGTGGCCCGCACCGCCGAACGCGTGGTCGGCCGAGACGGCTTGCGCTTTTTTTTGTGTGTCGAAGCCCCGGTTACGCGAGGATCGCGAGGCTTTTGATGTCGCGGCATGAATCGCCCGCCCTGGTTGCTAAGGGAACTAACGCTCAATGAAAAGGAGCGAAGTTCATCTTAACCGACGGAACGGCAAAACTGTAGGACGGCCCATTTATGCGGCCCATTTATGCGTAAGTCAGCCCTCCGAGGCTTAACAGCGTAAGACGGCCCTCCGAGGCCGTCTTACGAGGAACGCTGTTCCGAGGAGGCCCCCAGCGCGAGCATACGATGCCTCGGCGAGTTCCGTTGGCACCGCTGCCGGGAATCCTTCGTGACGGCCGCGCCTTTTCCGCGGGGATACTCCTCGAAACGTAGTTTCTCGTAAGACGGCCTCGGAGGGCCGTCTTACCAATCGGAGAGCCGTCTTACTAATAGTTCGGAGCGGGCATTACTTGGCCGTTGCTGACCCAGCGGGCGCGGGCTGGCTCGGCAAATTGGGCGTCGAAGCCGGGGGGGCGGGCGCCGACCAGCGCCGGGCCGACGTCGTTCTCCGGATAAGGATCAAACCGCTGGATGTAGCGTTGTTCGTATTCGTAACTGCGGGGAACCCGGCCCAGCGGTCCCTGCACATTCGCGCAACCCAGCAGGCCGATCAGTAGCAAGGCAACCAGCGGCAAGGTGGCGGCAAGATGGTGACTGCAACGCATGGCAAGCAAGGGGTGGAGGCGACAGAGAATAGGAATTCCCGGGGGAGTATACGCGCTATCGGCGGAAACGCAAGGAGAAAATTCGTTCCGCCGCCAAACGCTAGCACGCGGCGTGAAGCTCGGCGGACTACGCGAGATACGAATCCAAAAAGACGACGTCGTCCGCTGTCGCCAACAGCGTTTCACCGCAGGAGGCGGGCAGCAGCATCGAATCCCCCTTGCGAAGCGGCGCCGCGGCCGGATCGTTCTGCACCTGCATCTCGCCTGCGAGGACGACCACAATATGAAACCGCCCGTCGCCGCCGATCGGTCGTTCCCCCTGAAACTGCCAGCGATCGATGACAAACTTTTCGCATTCCACCAGTCGCTCAACGTGCGGCTGGTCGGTGGCTTGCGGTCGCTGGGCGGCGAGTTCGGTGCCTTGGTAGTCGATGGCTTCCAACCCGCGTTCCAAATGGAGCGGCCGAGGCTGGCCGTCGGCGCCAAGCCGGTTCCAATCGAACAGCCGATAGGTGGTATCGCTGGCTTGCTGGATTTCAGCGACCAACAGCCCCTCGCCCAGCGCATGCACGGTTCCGGCGGGAATGAATATACAGTCGCCCGGACGCGGCTCGAACTGATGCAGCAGCGGTTGACACGTGCCTTGGTGGCACGCTTCGGAGAACTCTTCCGGCGTCGTGCCCGACTTCAATCCGGCGTAGACGACCGCTCCGGGGGCGGCGTCCATGACGATCCAGGCCTCGGTCTTACCGAGATCGGGCGGATCGAGCCGGGCCGCGCGCTCGTCATCCGGATGCACTTGCAGGGAAAGATTTCGGTTGCAGTCGAGGAACTTGACCAGCAGCGGGAAGATTTGCTGGGGAGCGTGGCGGCCGAATAATTCGTCCGCGTGTTCGTCGACCAACTCTCTCAGGCAGGCGCCGGCCAGGTTGCCTGTGGCAACGCGGCTCTGATCGTCGCCATGATCGACGATTTCCCAACTCTCGGCATAATCGTCCCCTTCGCCAATCGATTTGCCCAGCGCAGTCCCCAGCCGTCTGCCGCCCCAGATGTAGCGGCGAAAAATTGGCTCAAATCGCAACGGATACAGCAGGCGGGCGGCGGTTTTGGTCATGTTACCTATCATGCACATTTGCCGAGTGCGTTCAATGAGGCAAACCGTTGCTCGACTCTCCGAGTCGAGCAGTAGCTGAGAAAACTTTTGCCAGCGAATGACTTTCCCACTCCGGGCAGTCAAGTCGCCTACGGCTCATCTTACGGAATTGGGATAAGGATACGCCTATGGTACATCTTTCTCGACGCGGAGAGTCGAGCAACAGTCTGTTGCTGTTGCCGCCCGCCGTTGCTATGATCGAACTATAGTTCAAGTTACGACGCAATCGACCTGCGGTGCCAGCCGGTTTTCGCTCTCCTTCTAAAGTCATCCTTCCTCGATGCCGCAGCCCCACGAACAAGACCTATTCGAGTCGAGCACCATGAGCTTCGGGGATCACCTCGAAGAGTTGCGGTCGTGTCTCATCAAGGCGCTGCTGTGGGTGGTGGTCGGCACCTGCGTGGGGCTGTTTTTCGGCGA
>JBBDLY010000230.1:0-1005 GCA_040878585.1 Pirellulales bacterium | reverse complement strand
TACGTCGAGGCGCGGCCGGACACTTTTGTCACGCTCGTCGACGGCGAGCGGACGGTGGTCGCCGAGTCGATGGACGAGGTGCTGCGTCGGGCGATTGCCTATCAGCAAAGTAAGTATCTCGTACCGCCGCCGGCCCGAGGCGACGGCGCATAACGGACCCCCGCGGGCAAGGATGCTCGCTGAACTATCGGAACGGATTCATGGATATTGCCAGTGTATTGGGCGTGATCGCGGCCGTCGCGTTGATGGTGATCGCAGTCACTATCGCCGAGGGCGCCTCGTTCGCCGCCTTTATCGACTATCCGTCGATGATGGTCGTGATCGGCGGCGCCATCGCCGCGGCGATGATTAGTTTCCCGTTGAAGAACTTTCTCAACGTGATCGGCGTTACGAAGAATGTGTTTCTCAACAAGTCGCAGAACGTCGCGGATCTGATCGAACTGCTGGTCAGCCTGGCCGAGACGGCCCGCCGCGACGGCCTGCTGGCGCTGGAGAGCCGGATCGACGAAATCGAAAACCCGTTTGTCGTGCTCGGCATTCAGATGGCGGTCGACGGCACGCGTCCCGAGGTGATCGAGGACATCATGCGGACCGAGATCGACGCCGTCGCTACACGCCACCGAGACGGTAAATCCGTGCTAGACCAGATGGGCCGTTTTGCCCCGGCATACGGCATGATCGGAACCTTGATGGGTCTGATTATCATGCTGGGGAACATGGACGAACCGAGCACCATTGGCAGCGGCATGGCGGTCGCCTTGATTACCACGCTCTATGGGGCAATTGCGGCCAATGTTTTCTTCCTGCCGTTCGCGGAGAAGCTAGGGTTTATTAACAAGCAGGAGCTGCTGACGATGGAGATTGTCGTTCGGGGGATCATGGCGATCCAGTCGGGCGAGAATCCCCGCGTGATCGAGCAGAAACTGAACACCTTCGTCCCGCCGAAACAACGGGCCGGCTCTCAAGAGGAGGCCGCCTAGCCATGGCGATCGAAGAAGAACCCGA
>JBBDLY010000229.1:0-5001 GCA_040878585.1 Pirellulales bacterium | reverse complement strand
AGTCCATACCACTCGATAACCGCAACCCACAGGCCGCTCTTTTGGCGTAAGTGAATCTCATGCGACTTTCATTCGGACAAGAACTGCGGCAGACGCAAAAACTGACGCTGGCGCCGCGGATGATTCAGTCGATGGAGATCCTGCAATTGCCGATTCTGGCGCTGCAGGAACGCATCGAACAGGAGATGCAGGAGAATCCCGTCCTCGACCTGGAGGAGTCCGATCCCGACCTGCCCGACGAGGTTCCCGAGCACGAGGACTCCGACGCCGAGTCCGACACCGAGAAGGAACTGATCGTCGACGAGGATCACAACAACGAAGACGACTTCGAACGCCTCATGAACATGGATGAGGATTATCCCGATACGTTCGAGGAACGCTCGCGACCGTCGAGCGGGCGGATCGACGAAGAGGGGGATCGCAAGCACGACACCATGGCCAACATGGTCGATCGGCCCCAAAGCCTGCAAGATTACTTGCACGATCAGCTCAGCTATTTCGAGTTGACCGCCGACATGCGGCAGATGTGCGACCGCATCATTTACAACCTCGATCCCAACGGCTATTTGCAGGGCGCGGTCGAAGACCTGCTGGAGCCAAGCGCCTCGGCCGAGCGGCGGCAATTGGCGGAAGGCGCCCTGGCGATGGTGCAAAAGCTCGATCCGCCCGGCGTCGGCGCCCGCGATCTGAAGGAATGCCTGCTGCTGCAACTGAAGCCGGGCATGCCGTACTACGAACAACTGCGCACGCTGATCAGCTCGCACCTGGAAGACATGGAACACAATCGTCTGCCGCTGATTTCACGGAAGACCGGCTATTCGCTGGAGGTGATCGACGACGCCTGGCAGGAACTCAAGAAGCTCACTCCCAAGCCGGGGGCCGAATTCAGCGACGTGCATGTCCCAACCGTCACGCCGGATGTGTACGTCGAAACGGACGACAACGGCAACTACACGGTGCGGCTCGACGACGACCGCGTGCCCAACCTCTATATCAGTCCCTACTACCGCAAGCTGCTCCGCAGCGGCGCGGCGACTGCCGAGACCCGCGAATACATCAAGAAAAAGGTGAACGCCGCGCAGTGGCTGATCGAATCGATCGAACAGCGGCGGAGCACGCTCACACGAGTGTCCCAGGCGATCGTCGACCACCAGCATGAATTTCTCGCCGAGGGGCCGGAGTTCATCGAACCGCTCAAGATGCAGCAGATCGCCGACAAGGTGGGCGTGCATGTGACGACCGTCTCGCGGGCGGTGGACGACAAGTGGATTCAGACCGCCCGCGGCATCTTCCCGCTGAAGCGATTCTTCGTCGGCGGCACGACCAGCGCCGACGGCGAGGAAGTGGCCTGGGACGCCGTGCGGCTGAAGCTGCAAGAGATCATCGACAAGGAAGACAAGCAGAAACCGTACAGCGACGACGAACTGGTCAAGAAACTGGCCCAGGAAGGTCTGACCGTCGCCCGCCGCACGGTGACCAAGTATCGCAAGAGCATGCAAATCCCCAGCAGCCGTCAGCGGAAGGACTGGCTGAACAAGGCCAACGGCAAGGCCTAGTCGCGACTAGAGATAATGCGGACTACGCCCGCTCCAAATCGGCGAAGATATCCCGCACCGCCACCTCGAAGCCCGGCAGCACTTCGCCGCCGGTCAGTTTCTGCTCGGCGGAGAACTCCTCAAACGTCTCCACATCGGTGTAGACCCGCACCGTGCGCTGCTTGGGATCGACAATCCACACCAGCCGGGTTCCGGCGCCAAAAAAGTCGACCCGCTTCCGCTGCATCTCGCGGGGCGTGTTGCCGCGGCTGAGGACCTCGACCGCCAGATCGGGAGCGATCTCGGGAGCGGGATCGTCGGACAGCTTGCCCTGGGGAAACTTCTCCCAGGCGACAAACGCCACGTCGGCCATGCGGATCAAATTCACCCCCAACTCCATCATGCCGTCCGCGCCGGAGACGACGCCAAGGTCTTTCCCGGCCACGAAATTTCTCAGCAAGGTCGAAATGGCGACGCCGATGATCGATTCGAGATATCCCATGGCCTTCCTCACGATCACGCCGTCAATCAATTCGTAGAGCGGCTCGCCCATGCGGTCCAAGGCAATCAAATCCTGCCTGGTTGCCGTACCGAGGGGCGGCTGCATGAGGATGCGGTCCGGCGCAACATCGCCGAGCCGCTCGAGCAGATCGGCGAGCGTCGGTATTTCAACGGTCGGAGGTGCTTGGGCCATCAGGCTATTTCCTGTGGAGAGGACACAAACTCATTATCCCATCGCCAGACACCAAGAGCAAGCCAAACGCAAGGAAGCGGCCGACTGACGTGTTTGATTATTGCGTATGGCTCGTATCGTCGTGCAAATAGCCGCTCGCAGCCAACGGCTTTCGGCCAGCGCCTTCTCGTTGGAACAAGCCCAACTCCTCAACAAACTCGCCGACTTGGGTGAGCGGCGTCTCCAGCGGTTGATCGGCGAGCAGCCGGCGCGCCTCGTCGGCGGGAACCGCCAATAGCAACTCGAAGTCTTCGCCATCGCCCAGGGCGTGTTCCAGCGGCGTCCGTTGGCTGGACGCCGCCATTTGGTCTGCCGCGGCGGCGATGGGAACAGCGGCCAGATCGAGCACCAGTCCACAACCGCTCGCCTCGGCAAGACGGCTAGCGTCGAGCGCCAGGCCGTCGCTGCAGTCCATGCCGGCGTGCAATTGGTAATCGCGATTCAAGTGCAACGCTTCGCGGATCCGCGGCGTGAAATCGAACTGCTTGCCGAGAAACGATCCGCCGAATGCGCCGGTGACCAGTAGCGCGTCGCCCGCCCGCCCGCCGTCGCGTCGCAACAGGCCGCGGTCGGTGGGGCGGCCGATGGCCGTGCAGTCGATCACCAGCGGTCCGTCCCAGCAATTCGTGTCGCCGCCTGCGATGGCGACATGAAACTCCTCGGCCAGCGGAAGCAGCCCTTCGTACAGTTCCTTAGCCAAGGCCAAGCCGCCGCTGTTGGGAATGCCCAATGAGACGACCACCGCGACCGGTTCGGCCGCCATCGCGGCTAAGTCGCTGAGATTCACCGCCAGCAGCTTGCGGCCTATGCGGCGCGGGTGATCGGTTCCGAGACGGAAGTGAACGGAATCGACGAGGAGGTCGGTTGTGACGACCGCTTGGCCGGACGCTCCCAACCGTAGTAGGGCGGCATCGTCTCCGGGCCCCAGCCCGAGCCATTCGCTGGCCGGAAGCCGAGTCCGTAGCCAGCGGACAAACTCTGATTCCATTGACTGACTTGCGAGCTGTGAGGTTGATAGAACATCGATTGGAATCGACCGGTCTGGGCAACCGGCGCCCTTCCTTGGGAAATTATGCCGCTAAACGACTCGCTGGATCAAGTCCTCGCCGGATGCAACAGGCATCCTGCCTGGCCCGACACCGCCTGTACATTTCACTAACGATTTGCAGATGTAGCGGAACTGCCGCGCGTGCCGGCGACCGCCACGGGCAGATGGCCGAACAGCGTGCGATTGTCCCGCAGGATGTAAAACTTCACCGGTTCAAAGTCCGCGAAATCGTCTCGGCCGAGGATGTAGGCCACATTCTCCAACGAGACCGTTTCCCAAACATGCATCCCCACCAGGATGTCTCCCGCTTGGATGCCTTGCCGAGCCGCCGGGCTGCCGCGGCGCACTTCGTCCACCAGCAAACCGCCCCGATAACGGCCCTGTTGCTGGCGGAACTCGCCGCTTGCCAGCGGCGACAGCCGCATGCCGAGCAGTTCCCATGTTTTGTCGGTGACGGTATTAGATTCTTTCGGCAGCGAGGTCAAGACGAAGTTGATAGCAACCGCCTGCCCCCCGCGCGACATGGTCAACTCGACCTCTTCTCCCGTTTGCTTGTCCAGCAGCAAGCGTTCCAGATCGACCGCGTGCCGGAGTCGTTCGGCGCCGAGCGAGGCGAGCACGTCGCCCGCTTCGATCCCCGCCTGCTCGGCGGGACTGCCCGCCTCGACACGTTCGACCACCACGCCTTTTCCGTCGGCCGCGGGCCGCACGACGACCCCATGCCAGCGGCGCTGGATGCGCTTCACACTGAGCAGATCGGCCGCGACTTCCATTGCCCGATCGACCGGAATCGCAAACCCAATGCCTTGGGCGCCCACCCGCACCGCCACGTTGATGCCGATCATGTCGCCATCGATGTTCAGCAGCGGTCCGCCCGAGTTGCCTGGGTTGATGCTAGCGTCGGTCTGGATCAGGTCGTGATAGTTCTGTGTGTCGCTCACTTGCACGGTGCGATGCAGGGCGCTGATGATGCCGCGGGTGACCGTATGCTCGTAGCCGTAGGCGTTGCCGACCGCGATGACCGACTCGCCCGGCATCAGATCGTCGGAGGTGCCGATGCGAATCACTGGCAGCCGCTTGTCGCCGGCGTCGATCTTGATCACCGCCAGGTCGGTCTTGGGGTCGTGCGAAACGAGCCGGGCGATATAGGTCGACTTGTCGTCCAGCGTCACTTGAATCTTGGCGACCCCTTCCACCACGTGCTGGTTGGTGAGAATGTAGCCGTCCTCGGTCATCACCACGCCGGTCCCCATGCCGTTGACCCGTCGCGAGTCGATGCCGCCGACGCTGGCCGTCGAGGCGACCACCTTCTGGCCGCGGATGTTGACGATCGAGGGGCGGGCCTGCTCCACCGCTTTCACGATGGCGGACCGCCGCAACTCCGATGCGTCGACGAGGCTGCCGGCGGAAAGGCAAATAAACAGGCCGAACGCCCAGACCACGAGCAGCGCCTGGCGGCGTCGCGTGGATTGAACTGGGAGCGAGTCTACAAAGGTGAAAAGCCGTGAGCTTGGCACGCTCGTCTCCCACTATTTGGGAACATGTGGGAACGCGGGAACGTTCCGACGGATCGGATTAGGTCGAGGTGAGAGCTAAATCGGCCCGCGGCGGCAGCCTGCTCCAGCGACAACAAGAACCACCGGTAGAGTCTGCCCAGCTTAAACCCGCGCCTGAGCAGTACAGGT
>JBBDLY010000228.1:0-5007 GCA_040878585.1 Pirellulales bacterium | reverse complement strand
CTACAGGAACAAGCAATTCACCAACGACCTTTCTAAGTCACCATGCGTTCCCATTCTGCGGTCGAGCGATCGAGCCGCGGGGTGGGGACGTTTTCGGAACAGTGCGAGCCGCGAAGTTCTTCGGCGGCGTTTCTTTATTGGGAGAAGCGATTGATGGCGATTTCCAAGTTGCGGAATCTGCGGTATCAGGCCCTCGTTTTACTGGCTTCGGCGATGTTCTCGCTGACCGCCGGCGACACCGCTTGGGCCCAAGGGGGCAACGGCGTTATTGTCGACGCCGACGGCGTACTACGAGTTCGCCTGTTTGAAGATCCGGGCGGACGACTGCACAAGCAGCGGGTCGCGGCGGCCGCCGCGGCGCTCGATCGCGACGTCGCCCGTCCAAGCAAGCTACGCAAGGTTTCGCTGAATCGGCTGGAAGCGGCATTGAAGGAACAGGTGGACAACAACCGTCCCGCCACCGAGGAAATGAAGTATCTCGCCGGGCTGACGCGGGTGCAGTACGTGTTCTTCTATCCCGACAGCAAGGACGTCGTCATTGCCGGTCCGGCCGAGGGCTGGGTGCAGGACGTGGCCGGTCGCACGGTAGGCATGCACAGCAGTAAGCCGACGCTCCAATTGCAAGATATGATTACCGCCTTGCGGATCTACGATCCCGCCCAGGCCGAGGCGCCGGTGATCAGCGTTTCGATCGATCCCACGCAGGAAGGCCTGGCCCGGATGCAGCAGTTCCTGCAACAGCTTGGCTCGCGCGCCACGCCGAACCAAACCAACTACATCGTCCGGGGCCTGCGCGAGAGCATGGGCAATCAGAACGTGGTGGTCCGCGGCATTCCGGCCAATACGCACTTTGCCCAGGTGCTGGTCGAAGCCGATTATCGCATGAAATTGATCGGCATCGGCCTGGAACAACCTCCGGCGCGGGTAACAACCTACGTGGATAAGGCCAGTCCCAGCAGCGTTTCTCGCAATGCGCTGCAGCGATGGTACTTCGTACCCGACTACGAGTGCGTGCGGGCGACCGCCGACGGCAACGCCATCGAGTTGGTCGGCGACGGCGTGAAGTTGGTCGGCGAGGATCAAGTCGTCGCCGCCGATGGCAGCCGCCAGGTATCGGGGCGGGTGGACCGCGCCAGCGAGGCGTTTACCACCAGTTTTACCCAGAACTACGGTCGCATCGCGGACCAGGCGCCGGTCTACGCTCAAATGCGGAACCTGATCGACATGGCGGTGGCCGCGGCCTACATCCGTGAGCATCGCCTGCACGACAAGGCCGATTGGTCGATGGAAATCTTCGGCGACGAACAAAAGTATCCGGTGCAAACCTACGACGTGCCGCAACAGGTGGAAACGGCGATCAACAGCATCTGGAAAGGCAACCGGCTGATGACCCCGATCGGCGGCGGAGTGAACGTGCAGGCGCACAAGGCACTGGAGGTCGACAATCTGCTGACCGACGAGGGGGGCGCGGTCCAAAAACTGCACGGCGAAGTCTACGCCGAACGCCCGGCCGACAACGACAACTGGTGGTGGGACTAGCTTGGTAGCCTGGCCCCCCGGGCCGGGCGATGGACATTCTGGTCTCGCCCTTGCGGCTGCTTCTTCGCTTGAGTGCTGGCTTGAGTTTGCGCCTGCAGCAACCGATAATGCCGGTTGAGGTTTGAGGTTTCAAACCTCAAACCTCAAACCTCATAGGCTGTGAAAAACTCGGTATTCAACATCAGCCGGAGGGCGCTAGCCCCCGGTTAGCGCCGAAAACCGGCCGCTAGCGCGGTTCGGCTGATGTTGTGGTGGCGATGCCATGAATCCTTCAGTATTTTCACAGCCTCTCAAACCTCAAACCTAAGACCTCAAACCTGGTTCGAGCTTGTCGGCCAAGAAAAGCAAAAAGCAGCCGGAAACCGAAAAGCAACGCGACAATCACCAAGTGATCGCGGACAATCGCCGTGCGCGCCACGAGTACGAGATACTCGACACGCTCGAGTGCGGCATCATGTTGGTCGGCAGCGAGGTCAAGACCTTGCGCAACGGGCAGCTCTCGCTGGAGGAAGCCTACGGGCGAATCCGGGGGGACGAGGTCTTTCTGATAGGCTGCGACATTCCGGAGTACAAGCAGGCGAATGTGCTGAACCACGATCCCCGCCGGCCGCGCAAACTGTTGATGCATCGCCGCGAGATCAAGAAGTTCGCCAGCAAGGCGATGGAAAAGGGCCTGACGCTGGTGCCGCTGAAGATGTACTTCAAGGAAGGCCGGGCCAAGCTGCTGCTCGGCATCGGCAAGGGGCGCAAGCTGTACGACAAACGCGAGAAAATGAAGAACCAAACTATGAAACGCGACATCGACCGCGCGATTCGCCGTGAAAGGTAAGCTATGCGCATGTAATAACCGTGAGCTAGCAACAGAGAACGCCGAGGGCGCCGGGCGCCCACACTATTCTGCGGGCTTCAACCGGGCATCGAGAAACTCCGTCGCCGCCTTGAAAGCGGCTGAGTCGACGTAGGCTAGGATGTGGCCGGCGCGCTGGATGGGGAAAAACTCGAACGGCACGCCCACTTGCCGCAGATCGTTGGCCAGCGCCGTGGCCGCCATTAGCGGCACCAGCGCGTCTTCGCTGCCGTGGAACAGGAACATCGGCGCGTCCCCCTTCGAGACATAAATCCGCGGCGTGGCCGCTTCGTACAGTTGGGGCTGCTCGCGCCGTGTGCCGCCCAGCCAGTAAGTGAGAAAATCGCTATCCTCGGGCATAATGCGAAACTCCGTCGGCGTGCCGCCGGCGACGACCGCTTTGAGCAGGATCGCCGATTGCTCGGCGGCCTCGAATTCCTGCCCCAGTTTGAGCTTCGTTGTCGTGCCCAACAGCGTCACCAGATGCGCGCCGGCCGAGTAGCCGAACCCGCCGAGGCGATGCTTGTCGATCTTCAACTCGTCGGCGTTGTCGACCATGTAGGCCAGTGCCGCCACGCAGTCGTCCCATTGGGCCGGAAACTTGTGCTTCGGCGCCAAGCGATAGTTGATGGCCATCACGCAGTAGCCTTGTTCGGCCAATTGCGCCGCCCGTCCGCTGACCATTCGCTTGCTTCCCATCCGCCAGCCGCCGCCATGGACCATCAACACGCCCGGGAAGGGGCCTTCGCCTGCGGGCTGAAAGATGTCGGCGGCCAATTTCACTCCATTCGGCTCGGCATAGACGATGTCCCGCAACACCTCGTAGGGCTGTTTCGCGGCGATTGTTTCCGCGGCGGCGGACGTCTCCCGCTCGACCGATGGCCCCGCTTCTTGGGCCATGCCGGGTGACACACCCGCTAGCAGCACCAACGAAACGATTGTCCAGGCCATTAACAGCACACGTCGAATGCGTCCAATCCGTAAAACCCTTCTCCCTCTGGGAGAAGGTGGCTGCGCAGCTGACGGATGAGGGCGCGCGGCCAATCCGCGCTGTCTGACGATTATTTGCGGGACATACCACTTTCGCACCGCACCCTCATCCGGCCTTCGGCCACCTTCTCCCAGAGGGAGAAGGGTTCGTTCCGGCCGTGTCACGCTTGTCATGCGTGCGTCACTCGGCTGAAGTGCTACCCCAATCCGTATTGCCAACATGATTTAAGCTCCCGAGCGTCGTGGAAAGCGAACCGCACTATCCTATAATATCGGTAGTTCGCTAGTTGGGGCAATTCAAATCTGGGGCGGAGCCAACATTACAAGCGAGTCGTGCGTGCATTCAACCAAAGAGGATTCGGCCGTGTCGGCAGCATTTTCCACTATCGAAGCCGCGGTTGCGGCCTTCAAGCAGGGCGAGGTGATTATCGTCGTCGACGCGGAAGACCGCGAAAACGAGGGCGATTTCATCTGCGCCGCCGACGCCGTTACCGCGCGGATCGTCAACTTCATGATCACCCACGGCCGCGGGCAGCTTTGCCAGGCGATTCTGCCGGAAGTGGCCGAGCGATTGAAGCTCTCGCCGATGGTCGAGCAGAACACGGCCCCGCTGGGCACCAGCTTCACCATTCCGGTCGATCATCGCAGCAGCAAAACCGGCATCACCGCCGGGGAACGGGCCAAGACGATCCAGTCGATCGTCGATCCCGACTCCCACGCCAGCGACTTTGTCCGCCCTGGACACCTGTTTCCGCTGATCGCCAAGGAGGGAGGCGTGCTCCGACGGGCCGGACACACCGAGAGCGCCGTCGACCTGGCCCGCATGGCGGGCCGGCCCGCCAGCGGCGTGCTGTGCGAAATTCTCGACGAACAGGGAGACCGCGCCAGCCGCGACAAGTTGTTCGCCTTGGCCGACGAGTTCTCGTTGAAGATCATTTCCATCGAGGAACTGATCCGCTACCGCCGCCAGCGCGAGAAGCTTGTCTATCGCACTGCCGAAGCCGAGCTGCCGACCCAGTACGGCAAGGGGCACATCATCGCCTACGGCGTCAAGTACGAGGAACAGCAACCGCTGGTCTTCACCATGGGAGATCTCACTTCGGTCGACGCCCCGCTGGTGCGCCTACACTCCTCCTGTTTCACCGGCGATCTGCTGGCCTCGCTGCGTTGCGATTGCGGCGATCAGCTTCACATGGCCTTGCAAACAATCGGCGCCGAGGGAATCGGAGCCTTGGTCTACCTGCCGCAAGAAGGCCGCGGGATCGGCCTGACCGCCAAGATTCGCGCCTACCAATTGCAAGACGAGGGCATGGACACCGTCGACGCCAACATCGCGCTGGGGTTCAAGGCCGACACCCGCGACTACGGCGTCGGCATTCAGATCCTCAAGGATCTGGGGCTGCGCAAAGTGCGGCTGCTGACCAACAATCCCAAAAAGACCGACGCTTTCATCTACGGCGGCTTCGACTTGGAGGTCGTCGACCAGGTGCCGATCCTGCCGCAGATCCACGAGCACAACCAAAGGTACCTGGCCACCAAACGCGACCGCATGGGGCACAAGCTGCCGTAGCGGAATTCGCCAGAATTCCGACGCCGTGCAGTATGCTTCGATGTTGCAGTTTGCTTCGACG
>JBBDLY010000227.1:0-1012 GCA_040878585.1 Pirellulales bacterium | reverse complement strand
CACGCTGGCGTCGGTCGGCGCGATCCGTTTGAGCTTGTCGATCACGGCGTTCATTTGGGGGCTGTTGCCAACGACTCCCTCGAAGCCGAATCGCTCGTCGAGGCGCCGCTGCAACTCATCGACGTGACGGCGGACGGCGATCTGCTCGATCGCCTTTTCGGTCACGGTTCGCAGGTGGTTCAGATCGAGCGGCTTGGGCAGGTAATTGAACGCCCCCTCCCGCATCGCCTCGACCGCCGAGGCGATCGTGCCGTGGCCGGTGACCATGATGACTTGCGCCCCCGGTAGATTCTGCTGCACCAACCGCAGGATCGCCAGCCCGTCGACGTCGTTCATCACCAGGTCGGTAATCACCACGTCGAAGTCGTGCTGTTCGATTGCGGCTTGCCCCGCGGGGCCGCTGGTGGCCACTTCGCACTGGTAACCGACGCGCTGGAGGCTCTCGGCGACAGCCTCGGCGTGCGGCTTGTCGTTGTCGACGATCAAAATCCGAAACGTCGTCGGATCGATCCGCGGGGCGGTTTGTTCGGGGGTCTCGACCATAGCGTGATTCTAGCGAATTCGCCCGAGCACGGAAACGGAGTAATGACGAATGTCGAAATCCGAATGACGAAGGAATGACGAATCACGAATGACCAACGATGGCAATCCCTTCTGAAGTCTGAAGGATCAGTCAAGAATTTGAACCACGAAGGTCACGAAGAACACGAAGTTAGAGCGACGGAGAGAATGGATCGGGCTGGCAATCGGTTGCACCATTGCTTCCGACCCCTGATTTTAGGTTGCCGCTGCTCTTGATGATGGTGAAATTACTTGCTTCGTGCTCTTCGTGTCCTTCGTGGTTTGCAGACGACTCCCAATGGTCGAAGTGTCACGGTGAATTTCGTCATTCGACATTCAGTAGTTCCAAGTTTCGTCGAGTTTCATCTGCGTGTTTCTGCGCCATCTGCGGACGCCCCAGCGTGGTTGTCCGCAGATGGCGCAGATGCTCGCAGATAGTGTCAGTCGTTCC
>JBBDLY010000226.1:0-1012 GCA_040878585.1 Pirellulales bacterium | reverse complement strand
GACTTCCGTGAACTGCTCGCTCGCGAAGACATCGACGCGGTCCACATCGCCACGCCAGACCACTGGCACGCGATCATGGTCATCGATGCCTGCCGCAACGGCAAGGACGTCTACTGCCAAAAGCCCGAGTCGCTCACCCTGGCTGAAGGCCCGCTGATGGTCGACGCCGCCCGCCGCTATGCCCGTGTCGTCTCCGGCGGCAGCCAGCGGGTGCTGCAAGACTATCGCGGTATCGTGGATAAATGCTGGAGCGGCGAGTTGGGGCCGATCAAGTCGATCAATGTCAACGTCGGTCCGCTCTCGCAGCCGTGCAACCTGGCCGCGGAGAACGCCCCGCCCGATATCGATTGGGATCTGTGGCTCGGCCCGGCCCCTTGGGCGCCCTACAACGGCAATCGTTGCTCGGGCAATTACTCGACCAACGGCAACAGTTGGCGGTCGTACATCGACTACTCTGGCGGCGGCATGACCGACTGGGGCGCACATCACTTTGGCGGAGCGACGTTCGCCGTCGACGTTCGCGAATTGCAACCGACCGACGTCGAGTTCCACGACGACAACGGCAAGCAGTGGGTGGAGCTCAAGTATCCCAACGGAATCTCCGTCACGCACAACCGCCCGGGCAAGGGGAATCTGGACGTCGAAGGCACGCCCGGCGAACAGAAGGAACGCAAGCCGGTGCCGACCTACAAAGGCAACGGCGGCATCTATGGCGACTTCATCGAATGCGTCAAGACCCGCGAGAAGCCGTTCCGCGACATCGAACTGGCGATCAACACGATGGTCGTGCCGCTGATGGCGATCACGGCCTACCGGCTGCAACGGTCGCTCAAGTGGGATACCGAACAGCAAGAATTCGTCGGCGACGCCGAGGCCAACCGCACGCTCGATCGCGCCCGTCGCGAACCGTGGCAGTTGTAGTGCGCGTCGCGGAATGAAATTGCATCTCGATTACAAACGAACCTATCTCTACCGGAGTTGAACCTACGATGTTGGATAATGCCTTTGAAGC
>JBBDLY010000225.1:2919-5010 GCA_040878585.1 Pirellulales bacterium | reverse complement strand
GCTGGGATGCGGATTCACCACCAGGGTGTTGCCGCCGGCGATCATGCTGACCGCATTGCCTGTGATGGTCGGCAGTGAGTGCGTAACCGGCGTGATGGCGCCGATCACGCCGAACGGGGCATGCTCGATCACGGCCAGCCCATGGTCGCCGCTAAAAACCTCGCTGCGAAGAAACTCGACGCCGGGGGTCTTCTCGCCGAGCGTCTTGAGTTTTTCGATCTTGTGTTGCAGGCGGCCGATCTTGGTTTCGTTCATCTCCATCGTGCCGAGTTCCTCGCACTGATCGATTGAGATGCGGCGAATATGGTCGATGATTCGCTTGCGGTCTTCCTTGCTCCGCTCGCTCAGTTGCTCGAAGGCGTCGGTTGCGGCGGCCACCGCTTCATTCACGTCGGTGAATACGCCATGGCGGCCGGCATAGCCGCGGCCTTGGGCGTGAACCGCGGCCGTCGCGCCGTTCATCTGCGTGAGCACTTGCTGCACGACGTTGCGGATGAGTTCTTCATTGACTTGCATGGATGATTCGCCTGTGGTTTATGGAATCGTGATTCGCTCCGTGCATCGAGCGCCTTTGCGGAGCGAAACTCGATTAATCCTCTCGGTCAAATACGGTATTGTCTTCTATGCGCACGGTGTCGACGATGCCAACAATGACCGCGTCAATCGGCAGATTCTTGGTTTCCGGCGTCAGACGGGCGCTCGATCCCTGTGTAATGATCACAAACTCGCCGATACCGGCGCCAATGGTGTCGATCGCCACGAAAGTGCGTCCGGTCGTCTCCAGCGACTTGCGTTGCTTGGCCTCCAGCCGATACGGCTCGACGACCATCAACTTGTGGCCCACGATCGCTTGCGCTTTTTGCGTAGCGACCACCGAACCGGTGACTTTGGCCAGAAACATGAATTAACCTTCCAATAATTGCTTGCTTTGCCGGGCGACGACGATCTCTTCGTTGGTCGGTATCACCCACACTTGCACGCGGCTCGACTCGTTGCTGATTCGGCACTCGCCCGACGCATCCGCATTGGCATTCGCGTCCAGTTGAATGCCCAGTTCTTCCAATCCGCGCAGTATCTCGGCACGCACCTCGACTCCGTTCTCGCCGATGCCGCCGGTAAAGGCGATCGCGTCGGCGCCGCCCAATTCCACCAGCATCGCGCCGAGATCCTTGCGGACCGCGGCATAGTAAACGTCCAAGGCCAGATGTGCCCGCTCGTTGCCTTCCACCGCCGCTTGCTCCAGGTCTCGCATGTCGCCACTAACGCCGCTAACCCCGAGCAACCCGCCGTGGGACGCCAGGTGCGCGAGTACCTCGTCCAACGTCTTGCCCGTTCGCTCCATGAGCAGCGGCAAGCAATAGGCGTCGAAGTCTCCGATGCGATTGTTCTGAGGCAAACCGCTTTGAGGACTCATGCCCATGCTGGTCATTTGGCTTTCGCCGCCGCGCGACGCACATAGGGAACTGCTCCCGCCCAAGTGGCAGGAAATGACCCTGAGATTGTCCCGCTCCATCAGCTCCGCGATCCTGCCGGCGATATAGCGATGGCTGGCCCCGTGGAAGCCCCACTTTTTAATCAGGTATTCTTCCGACCATTCGTACGGCATCGCATAGTAGCGATTCCGTGCGGGTATGGTGGCGTGAAACCCGGTCTCGAAGGTGGCGATCAACGGAATCTCCGGAAACTGCTCGCTCAATTGCCGCATCGCCGCGATGTACGGCGGATTGTGCGCCGGGGCGATCTGGTTCATCTCGTCCATGGCGGCCAGCACCTGCGCCGTGACGCGTTGCACGCCGCTGACTCTTCCGCCATGAACCGCTTTGAACCCGATTGCCGCGACATCCGCCGCATTGGCGAGGCAGCCGCTATCGGCGTCGGTCAGTTGCCGCAAACAGATTCGCACTGCTTCGCCATGGTCCGGCACGCTGGCGGTAAGATCCTGTCGCTGGCCGTCGATCTCGACGAAGCAGGCGCTTTCGGCGTCGCCGATCCGTTCGATGCCGCCGCGCGCCAATTGGCGTTCGTCGGCCATGTCGAACAGACGGTACTTGAAGCTTGTCGAGCCGATATTGGCAACTAGGATCTTCATGG
>JBBDLY010000225.1:0-2819 GCA_040878585.1 Pirellulales bacterium | reverse complement strand
TTTGTGAAAGCGATCCGTGCCGCCGATGCACTCGCTTGCGCTTCGTGCTGGTATTGCCTGCACTCGTTTGCGCTTCGTGCTGGTATTACTTGCCGGCCTTCTTGAATGTCGGCAACACGACGCCGAGATCTTCGTGCGGTCGCGGAATGACCTGCACGCTGATCACTTCGCCCACGCGCCCGCCGGCTGCTGCGCCGGCGTCGGTGGCGGCTTTGACGGCCGCGACGTCGCCGGTCACGAACGCGCTAACCAGGCCGCTGCCGACCTTGTCCCAGCCAAGAAATTCTACATTCGCCGCTTTCAACATTGCGTCGGTCGCCTCGACCAGGGTGATAAACCCCTTGGTCTCGATCATGCCGAGCGCTTCCTGAGCTTTCGCCATCGGTTAGGTCTCCAGAGAGTAAAAAAGGAAGGGTTGAGGTTTCAGGTTTCAGGTTTCAGGTTTCAGGTTTCAGGTTTCAGGTTTTGGCGGATCGATTAACTTTATCTTTTATCTTCCTGACCTCTGAACCCTGACCCCTGACCCCTCTTCATTGCTTCAATAGCTCGCATTTGGTGGCGTGCGCCAGGTCGGCTGCGTTGCCTTCGTCCGTGTCGAGGTGGACTTCCAACTTGCTGGTTTCGTCGGCTCGCACGAGCAGGTCTTCGAGTACCAGCCCGCAGCTCGATTCGATACGCAGGCTCATGCGGTCGCCATTTTTGACGCCGTAGTACTTGGCGTGCTGCTGATTCATGTGAACGTGCCGTTCCGCTCGGATCACTCCCTCGCGCAGCTCGACCACGCCTCGGGGGCCGACCAGCACGCAGCCGGGCGTCCCTTCGATCTTGCCGCTGGCTCGCACCGGGCAATCGATGCCGAGCGAGATCGCGTCGGTAAACGCCAGTTCCACCTGACTATGCGAGCGCGTGGGGCCAAGTATTCGCACGCTTGGCAACATCCGCTTGCGCGGGCCGACGATCATCACTGTCTCTTCGGCCGCGTAGAAGCCGTCTTGGTAAAGATCCTTCATCGGCGTCAGCGTGCTGCCCGGGCCGAACAGGATTTCGACATGCTCATCCGTCAGATGGCAATGCCGCGCCGAGACGCTCACCGCCAAATGCGGTGCGCCGCTGGGGGCCGGTTCTCCGCCGGACGGCATCTTCACGACGATTTCGCGAACGATCCGTTCGATGGCCGCTCGATCGAGAGTGCTGGCAATGCTCATGTCTTGTTGCCCGTTTCGCTGTCTGTTGATGCGGCCGGCGCGGCCCCGTGCGTGCCGGCGGCGATTTGCAGATCGACCCCGGCGCGCTGCATCCGCTCGCGCCACTCGGACGACAATTCGTCGTCGACGACCATCTTCTCGATCTCGCCGAGTTCGCACACGTGCGCGAGACTGCGGTGGCCGAACTTGGTGCTGTCGGCAACGATTGCGACCTCGTCGGCGGCGGCGATCATGGCTTGTTGGGTTTCCACCTGCATCACGTTGCTGTTGTAGAGTCCGTCTTCGTTAATCGCCGCCACGCTCAGGATCGCCTTGCGGACGTTGATCTGCTGAAGCATGTTCTTGGCATAAGGCCCCATCGTGGTGCCGCTGCGACTGTGGACGTAGCCGCCGAGGATCACCAGATCGATGTTCGTGTTCGACGCCAGCAAATTGGCCACCGGCATGCTGTTGGTTACCACTTGCAGCGGCCGGCCGACCAGCAGCCGGGCCACTTCGTAGGTCGTGCTGCCCCCGTCGAGCAACACCGTGTCGCCGTCATCCACCAATTCGGCCATCCGCTCGGCAATCGCTTGTTTCTTGTCCCACTCGCTCGACTGCCGATCCCGAAAATGCGGGAACTGCGGCGTGTCGCCCGTGTAGAAGACTCCGCCATGCGTCCGTTTGGCGCTGCCCCCTTCTTCCAGCAACTCTAGGTCACGCCGGACGGTCGATTCGGAAACCTCCAGTTGCGAGACCAATTCCGGCAGGGAGGCAAATCCTCGTTGGCGGATTATGGCCAGCAATTGGTCGCGCCGGTCTTTCGCCAGCATGTTTTGCAGCTCCTCGCCCGACCTATCTAAAGCTCCCATTCGTCCTTGATTATTGCATTATGCGCGAGTCCTGACTGAAACACAAGTATTCCTGAAAGATTTCTATCATTATCTGAATGATTACGGACAGATTCGGTATGGCTGCTAAGATGACTATGGAAATTCGATCCCCTCAATAGGATGGTATTGGCTGCGGGTTGCGGCGGCGACAATTATTAACATGATCCGTGTTCTACAAATGAGGAAACTCCTGACGACTGAGCCGGTGTTGTTGACCGTGGCCGGGGTCGCGATTCGTACCTATCAAGGGACGGACGATATCGAGCCGTGGGTGGCGTTGCGGGAGCGGGCGTTCGGCAACGAGCGGATCAGCATCCGAAGCTGGCACTACACGCACTTCCAAGAGGAGTTTCTGGCCAAGTCTTGGTGGCGGCCGGAACATCTCTGGTTGGCGATCGACGACGAGCGGTTGGTCGGCTCGGTCGCTTTGGCGCAACGCGGCACCGGTACGTCGGCGCGGCCGGCGGTGCATTGGCTGATGGTCCATCCGGCGCACCGCCGCCGCGGCATCGCCGCCGCCTTGACGTCGTATCTGGAGCGCACGGTGTGGGAGGCGGGCCAGCGTGAGATCGTGCTGGAAACGCACGCGGCCTGGACAAGAGCCGCCGCGTTCTATTTGAAAAGCGGATACGAGGTGACGTAGGACGGCCCTAACGAGGCCAGGGCCATAAGGGCCTGCCAGGTCAATTGGAACAGGAGGAAACGAAGAAAACGGAGAAATGCATGCTCTGTTGACTCTGCC
>JBBDLY010000224.1:0-5015 GCA_040878585.1 Pirellulales bacterium | reverse complement strand
ACGAACATTGCAAACATCCGTTCGGGCCAATTGGCCGAGTCCATCGCCGAAGGTGACCGGGCCGTCGAGTTGATTGTGCGCGACGCAGCCCGCCATATCGGTATCGGCGTGGCAACGCTCGTCTGTCTCTTCGCGCCCGATGTGGTACTACTGGGAGGTGGACTGGTCGAAGCGATGCCCGAGTTGTTTGTCGAGGAAGTGACCAACAGCGCCCGCGATCGCGTGCTGCCGTCGATGGTCGATTCATTCAAAGTGGTCAGCACCACGTTGGGCGACGATGCCGGCGTAATGGGGGCCGCCGCCTGGGCGGAGCGATGCTCCCAATGAGCAGTCGCCGCCTGACCGATCAACTGCGGGGAACTTCCGCTTGCGGGCCGTCGACGATCGTTCCCGCCGGCGGCATCGGCAGCAAGTAGGGCCGCATGGTTTCCAACGTCTTGGGTCCGATGCCGCTGACCCGCTGCTGCAACTCCCGGTGATCGAAGTACGGACCGTTCAGTTCGCGTTCGTCAACGATCCGTCTTCCCAGCGTTTCACCAATATTGGGGATCTGCGCGAACTCGAACCAGTAGGCCGTATTGACGTCGATCTGAAAATCGGCCCGGAGTGGCTCAGCGCGCTCGATATCGACCATGCGTCCCGACGGGCCGCCGTGATACAGCCAGTAGCCGGCCATGGCCGCCAGGCAGAGAACCACGGCGACCGCCAACGTCGCTTGGTCGGCGCGTCGCAGCAACCATACTTGCGGAGCAGGCGCATGCGGCGTGTTGGAGTTCGGTTCAGGCGGCATCGCACGAAGTCGGTTGGGGGAATCGACGCCAGCGGCTATGCTACATCAGCATACCGATGGAGTATACCACGAGGGCCGGCAGCGACCATGCGAGACTTTCAACAAATTGAGTGGGACGCAGACCTCATCGACGACTGCCGACAATTGATCCGGCTGGCGATTCGGGAGGATCTCGGCCGCCAGCACGATTGGACGTCCGTCGCGCTGGTTGATCCCGATCGAGAAGGCGCCGCCGCCTTGGTCGCGCGACAGGCGGGCATCGTCGCCGGACTGCCGGTCGGAGAGCTGGTCTTGGCCGAGGCCGGTGGCACCCTCCAATGGCGCGCAAAGTGCCACGACGGCGACTCGTGCGACAGCGGCATGGAGCTGGCTGTGATGTCGGGCAAGGTGCGCGAGTTGCTCACGCTGGAGCGGATCGTGCTTAACTTCCTCGGTCGACTCTGCGGCATCGCCACGCACACAAGGCAATTTGTCGACGCGACCGCCGGCACCAAGGCCCGCATCTACGACACCCGCAAGACCACGCCCGGTTGGCGACGACTGGAGAAGTACGCGGTGCGTTGCGGTGGCGGAAACAACCATCGGCTGGGGTTATACGATCACCTATTGATCAAGGACAACCACCTGGCGTTTCTGCGCGAGCAAGTCGCGGCCGCAGGCGATGCTACGGATGAGATCGCCGGTCTGGCGGTCCGCCGCGCGCGGGCGTTTCTGCAACAACAGGGAGGAGACGCAATGCTCGCAGCGACTGTTATCGAGATCGAAGTGGACACGCACGAGCAGTTGCGACAGGCACTCGCCGAGCGGCCTGACGTGGTGCTGCTCGACAACATGCGGCCTGAGCAATTGAAGCTCGCGGTCGCGCTGCGCGATTCAGTCGCGCCTGAGACCGAACTGGAAGCCTCCGGAGGCATCCGCCTGGAGACGCTGCCGGCGATCGCGGCCAGCGGCGTGGAGCGGATTAGTGCCGGCGCGCTGACACACGCCGCCGTCTCGCTCGACATTGGCCTGGATTGGCGTGCATGATAGGCAATCACCGGCTACGAATTACGTCAAACCGGTCAACGGCCCATCACCGCAGAAGTTCGGATCGCCGAACGAGGTAACCTCGTGTCCAAATCCATGCGCCAAGGAAAGCAGCAGGCGGTTGTGATGGACGTTTTTGAACTGGAGGCTCCGCCCGAGCTTGAAATCGAGCCCGCCGCCGACCATGACGAACGGAATATCGTTGCGGGTGTGCGAGTTGCCCTTGCCCAATTCGTTCGTCCAAACGAGCAGGGTATTGTCGAGCAAGCTGCCGTCGCCGCCCGGTTCGGGCGTCTCAGACAGTCGCCGTGCTAAGTAGGCAAACTGTTCGCAATACCAACGATTGATCTGCGTCAGTTGCTCTTGCACTTTCTCGTTGCCGTCCGATTCGTGCGACAAGGTATGATGCGACTCGTCGATGCCGATCCAGGTCAAATGCTCGGGACTCGTTGCCCGCGAAAACTGCAAAGTCGCAACGCGGTTGAAGTCGGCGGCGAACGCGTGGACGAGCAGGTCCATTTGCATCCGGCTGATGCGGGGAATGTCGTCGGCCCGCACGCCCGGCGCAAGTTCCGGCTGCGGCAGACCGATGGCGCCGTCCGCTTCGGCTTGCTTTAGTTCCTGCTCCATCTCGCGCACGAACGTGGCATGCCTTTCCAGCAGTCGGCGGTCGTGGGCGTCGACCCGGGCCGTAAGCGTGTGCAAGTCATCCGACACATCATCTAACAAACTACCGACCAGCTTGCGATCCTCCATCCGGCCGTACAGCCTTCGGAGCATCTGGTACGGATCATTGATCGGGGCCACCGGCTGATTGGCCGCCAAATACGACATGCGGGTCCAGACATCCGCCTGATCGGGGACCATCACGCCGAACTCCAACGAACCAAACCGTGTGCGGGTTTCCGGGCGTGATTGTAAGAACGCGGCAATCTCCTGGTCGATCGAGGCGCCGCTGGCCCAACCGGCTGACGGGCCGCTGCCGCCGCGCTGATTGCCGGGCATCAATTCGCAGCCGGTCAACAGTCCGCCGATGCCCACCATGTGAGCGCTCCCCGCGCCGCGCACCTTGTTGCAGACCCCCTTGGCGATAAGGGTTTGATCCTTAAACGGCGCGAGCGGTTCGAGACTTGCTTTGAACTTTTCTAGCGGCCCTTGCTGATCGGGCCAAAAATTCCACGGCACAACCCCATTGGGACTGAACATGACAACCAGACGGCGCTTGCGCGAACTGGGCGGAGCGGCGGCACCCAAGCTGGCCAAATTCCCCAAAAACGGCAGCGCGGCGGCGGAAACTCCCAAGCCACGCAGCAGGTTTCGGCGGCTCATGCGGGAAGTCATTGGTAACTCCAATGCTGGCGAGGAAGGATCGCGGGGACTTGCACCGACGTTGCAGTCTCCAAATGGTCAGGGGGATGCAACGACGAAGGGTCAGGCTTAGGTAGGTATGCCTGACCATACCGAAACTGGCGAAATAAGTCAAATTCGCGTTCTCGGCAACGGATGTACGGTGCGTCGCCCTGTGGAATACCTGAGAAGCTTCGCAATAGCAAAGGTAATCAGGAATCTTGGCCAGGAAACTTATGACGGTTAAGACAATAGTAGTGGACGTCGGAGGAGAAGACGTACTGCGACTACCCAGCTCGAGCGTTTGACTTCGACCGACCGCGACATAGCCTTGTCGGGGCATTTTGCGCGCCTACGTGCTATTGCGTTAATGGTCTGCCAGGGCCATTGGAACAGGAGGAAACGAAGAGAACGAAGAAATGTGTACTCTGTTGCCTCTGATCCGCTCAGTTGCCTGGAGAGTTGATTGACATTTCACAATGAATGTATGGTTTCATACGGTCAGGCGTTGATGCAAGCTAATACGACGAACCGACCGACGACAAATTACATGGAACACGCTATACCGTCATTCGTTTTCGGACGCAACTACGATCACCTTGATTGAGTGAACTGAGGGAAAAGGAGACAACGGAGAATTCCTTCCTTTGTTTTCTCTGTTCCCTCCTGTTCAAAGTCCTGGTCACATTCTTTGTATTGCGACCCTTGAAGCCCCAGGGTCATCGAGCAGTCATGGCACCGACTACTTCCATCCGCCGCAACGGCTTTACGCTGGCCGAGTCGCTGGTCGCCATGACGATTTTGGCGATCTCCGGCAGCGCGTTGCTGTTGGGGGTGAGTAGTTCGCTGCAGCATGCGGAGCATGCGCGCGAGCAAACCATCGCCACGGGCGTAGCGGAACAGATGATCGACGAAGTACTCGGCAAGCTCTACATGGCGCCCGGAGGCAGCCCCCTGCAATGGCCGATGTCGGCAAACGGATGGGAGTTGGCCGGCGACGGCCGGTCGCGATTTGACGACACCGATGATTACCACGGTTACACGGCCGAGGGACTTGAGAACATCTATGGAGTTCCTCTGGGCAGCGGCCAGAACGGCGCTGGACTGCGGCATGAGAACTTTCGAGTCCGTGAGGGCTATTTCGATGACTGGAAACAAGAGTTCGAACTGTATTACGTCGACGAAGACAATCCCCAGACAAGGCTCCCCAACGGCGCCGTGAGCTACATGCGGTGCGTCGAGGTAAGAATCTCTCGCAAGATCGAAGAGAACGTTTATCGCAACCTAGTCACCATGAAACGCGTCTTCGCATATATCCCGCCACCCAATTGACCGCCCGGATGAACACGATTGCAATCGATCGAATGCACCGTCCGCGTTTACTTACGCGAAGCATGATTGAGTCGTCGCGCAGGAATGTACCATTCCGGCTGCGCCGCGGATTCACACTAGCAGAGATCGTGATGGCAATGGCCGTAACCGGCGTGATTGCGCTGGCCTTGGGCAGCTTGGCCTCGGCAGTTCATTCCAGCAACGAGTATGTCCAGAATCAGGCGACCGTCACGCAGCACGCCCGCGTCGTGCTGGAGCGAATCAAACGGCATGTCGAAACCGCGCATGCCAGCCGCGAGTTTCCCGGCTTTTTTGTCGTGCCGACTACCAGCGGTTCGCACACCTTTCCCGATACGTTGGCTATCTGGCGGCCCCTGGGTGATCCGGTCGACGCCGAAGGTTTGCCGCGCGTCAGCGAGTTGATTGTCTATACGCCGAACCCGGCCAGTCCCAATGTACTATGGGAAATAACGGATCGCTCCAATCACGCCGTCGTGCCGAGCCTCGGATCGACATCGGC
>JBBDLY010000223.1:0-5020 GCA_040878585.1 Pirellulales bacterium | reverse complement strand
GGACGTTCGCAGCGGAGCCACCTGATGAAGGGCGGCGACAAGGTGAAAGCGCCGGAGGGAGAGAATCCCCGCGTGCGGATCATTCGTCCCGGCTCTCAGGTGAACACCGGTACGGTTGTCTATTTTTCGGAATTCGAGTCGGAACTAACCGAGCAGGCCCGCCGCGATCTGCAAACCGAAGCCGTTGAGATTGGCGGCAAACCACAAGTCATTGAAATTCGCGGCCACGCCTCGCAAAGGCCGCTGCCTTTCAGTTCGCCCTATCGAGACGCGCACGACTTGGCCTATGCCAGGGCGCGGGCGGTCAAGGAGTTTTTGGTCTCGTTGGGCATCGCCTCCGACCGCATGCGGCTGAGCGTGGCGGCGGACCAGGAACCGATCTACCAAGGCGCGGACGCCGTGAAGCTTCAACGGAATGCGAGGGTGGAAGTTTTTCTGCTGGACGAGCTGGCCCCAGTCGGCCCGCCCGGCGCGACCACGACAAAATCGCTCAAAACCATCCAGGAACCATCGGCAGCAGACGCCAAGGAAGGCGAGTCGTAGCGCGTCCCGCGGGGACGCCTCCATGCAAAACTCGATTCGCGGTACCATACCATGGCGGAAGTTACTGAAATTTCTGATCCGGAAAATCTTGAATCCACCGCGCAGAGCAACGGTTTGATTGCCAAGTTCAAGGCATTCGCCGTGGTCGGCGTCATTGTGCTAGCACAATGCGGCGCAGCCATTTTCTTGCTCCCCACCGCGGAGCAAACGGCGGCCATGGCCCATTCGCACCAGGCGGTTCAAGCGGCCAGCGACTCCGGCGAAGCGCCCGACGAGCTTCCCGTCGATCCTGGCAAGCCCATGCAGGAGTTCGACTTAGGCCAGTTCAGCGTGAGCGCCTACCAGCCTCTTTCCAACACCACGCTGCGGATCGACTTCCATCTTTACGGTACGGTGGAGGCCTCCGAACTGGCTCAAGTTAGCCAGGATTTGGAAAAACATCGGAACCGAATCCGCGAGGATGTGATCGTCACCGTGCGCGGATCCAACATCGAGGATCTTACCGACGCCGGGTTGGGCTTGATTAAACGGCGGATTTTGGACAAAACTAACCGCCGTCTCGGCAAGCCTTACTTCAAATCCGTGATCTTCAGCGACTTCTCATTCCTCGAGCAGTAGCCGAGACGCTACCGTACCTTCGCGACTGCCAACCCTGGAAAGGATTCCGATGGCAGATGAAACCCAACAGCCCGACGGCTCTCAAGACGCCGACGCACCGCGCGGGCAGAGCCAGGCCAACGAGCACGCGGACGTCCCCGCCCAGTCGACGCCCGCGGCAACTGCGAAACCGCAGCCAGCGCCGCGTTCCCCCGCCGACAGTTCTGGCACGATCGCCCAAGACGATATCGATCTGCTGCTCAACCAGGCCGAAGAAGCGTTGCGCTCGGTGAACCGCGTCGACGATCCGCCGGCCAACGGCGCACGCCCGTTTGAGTTGCGAGACTTCACCGGCGCGTCGCCAACGAACGAAGCGGCGACGCTCGATTTGATTCGCGACGTCGATCTCGACGTGACGATCGAGCTGGGCCGCTCGCGGATGTACCTGGAAGACGTCTTGCGGCTCCGCAAGGGATCGGTGGTGCCGCTCGACAAGCTGGCCGGCGATCCGGTCGACATCTACGTCAACGGGCGGTTGGTGGCCCGTGGCGAGATCCTGGTGCTCAACGACAACTTTTGCGTACGCGTGGCAGAGTTGATCGCCGGGGAACACGCCGCCTAAGTCCTGGCGACATTTGGCTCGGACACGTCACGCGAAGCATTGAAGGCATATTTCGACTTTATCCTAATCGGCCGCACGAGGCGGTCGACTTCAATCCAGAACGGAAACTCGCACGGATGCGGTACTTCTTCCTTCCAGTCCTAGTCCGGCTCGCCTTGTGCCTGGTGTTTGGCGGCACGGAAGCGTCGCATGCGCTGGCTCAAGTATCGCTGGAGCCGGCCGCCGACCGCGAGAATGCACCTTGGCAGGCCGCACCCCACGCGCTGCCGCCGGCGACGACGGCCGGAGCCGAGCCGCTAGGCCGGCTGCCACCAGCGGGCGAAACCTTGCCACGTGCGGAATTGGATGCCAATCCGTACCGGCAGCCGGCCTACGAGCAGGTGCAACGCAACCCGGTCGAATCGGCACAAGTCGACTCGATCATGGAGAATTCCGGAGACGCCGCGAACGATTCGACCGCAGCCGCCTCGGGCCGTGCCGAACAAGCTTCGTTCGAGTCGCCGCCCCGTCCCCTGCAACCGCCGGGCGAGGCGAAGCGGTTGCCGAAACCCGATTCGGTCGCCACCGACGGTCGTCCCGCCTCGGGACTGCCCAGCATGTTGACTGTATTCGGGAGTCTGCTGGTGGTGTTGGCGGCGTTCTTTGCGATTACCTGGTTCATGCGTCGCGGCCTGCCGAACCGACTGGCTGCCTTGCCGACCGAAGTGGTCGAGGTACTCGGCCGCTCGACGCTGGCGACCCGCAATCAGATGCACCTCATTCGCGTCGGCAACAAGCTGTTGCTGGTGTCGGTTACGCCGACCGGCGCCGAAACATTGACCGAAATCACCGATCCCGCCGAAGTCGACCGGCTCGGCGCCATTTGCAGCCAACAGCAAGCGAACGGCATCGCCCAGTCGTTTCGCGGCGTGTTGGAGCAACTGAATCGCGATGCCGAGTCGGGCGATTCCCTCGGTACGGGCGATTCGGCCGCGACGTCGCGCCGCGGCCTGTTTGCACGGCGCCCGCACAAGGACACCAATCATGATGCGTAATCGACCTTCCGACCCACGAGACTTGGCCGCGCGATGGCGCAACAGCCGCACCCGGCAGTGGATGTTGGCGGCGGCCTGCATCGCGCCGCTGTTCGGGCTGTTCTCCGTCGCCTGGGGGCAAGATGCGCTGCTGCAACCGCAAGCGGTCGGCGAATTCGCGACAATCCCCACCGGTACTCCCGAAGCGCCCGGCGGGCTGCTCACCAGCGGACCGAAGGACTGGACCAGTCCCGAAGGGCTTAGCGCCAGCTTGCAAGTGATGCTGTTGCTGACACTGATCTCGCTGGCCCCCGCCGCGCTGCTGATGACGACCTGCTTCGTGCGGATCGTGGTCGTGCTGGGCCTGTTGCGGCAAGCGCTGGGGACGCAGCAGTTGCCCCCTTCCCAGGTCATCACCACGCTGGCGCTGTTCATGTCGCTGGTCTTGATGACGCCGGTCTGGTCGAAGGTCTATCACGAATCGATCGCCCCCTACACGAATCATGAGATCACGCTCGAGGAGGCTTGGGATCGCGGACAACAACCGCTCCGCGACTTCATGGTCGCCCAGATCGAAGCGACCGACAACAGCGAGACGGTTTGGCTATTCCTGCGCCACATGCCGGACGTGGAAGAGCCTGAGACCTACGACGACGTCCCGCTGCAAGCGCTGCTGCCGGCGTTCATGCTCAGCGAGTTGAAGACCGCCTTTCTGATCGGCTTTCAGATCTACATTCCCTTTTTGATACTCGACATCGTGATCGCCAGCGTCACCATCTCGATGGGTATGTTGATGCTGCCGCCGGTGCTGATCTCGCTGCCGTTCAAGCTGCTGCTGTTCGTGCTGGTGGACGGCTGGCACCTGATCGTCGGCATGTTGCTGGAAAGCTTTCAGCCGTTTTACTGAGGCTTGAGGCGTGAGGCTTGAGGCTTGAGGCGTGAGGCTTGAGGCGTGAGGCTTGAGCAAATAAGCAATAACAAATAAGCAATAACAAATAAGCAAATGTCACCTGAAACTGCCGTCGAAATGGGCCGCGAGGCGATCATGATCACATTGATGATCTCTGCGCCCGTGTTGGTTGCCGGCTTAACCGTGGGCCTGTTGATCGGTCTTTTTCAGGCGCTCACGCAGATTCAGGAGCAGACGGTCGCGTTCGTGCCCAAGATCGTGGCAATGGTATTGGCGCTGAGCATCGCCTTGCCGTGGCTGATCTACGAGATGGTCGAATACTCCCGCGAGCTGATCGAAGGCATACCAGGCCGGTTGTAGCCCCATGCAAGTCATCAGCGAACTTTATCTCGACAAGTTCATCATCTTCACGCTGGTGCTGGCGCGGCTGACGGGGCTGGCGGTGACCGCGCCGGTGTTCGGCTCGCGCGATATCCCGCCTCGCATCCGCGGGCTGATGGCGTTTGCCTTGGCACTCGTGGTCGCGCCGGCGCAGTGGGACACGGTCGTCGAGCATCCCGACAATCTGATCAACTACGCCACCTTCATCGGTTGCGAGATATTAATCGGAGCGATTCTCGGCCTGGGGATCATGATCTTGTTTCAGGGAATTCAGGTCACCGGCCGGCTGATTGCCCAGGTGAGCGGCATGGCGCTGGCCGACGCATTCGATCCGACCTTCGACGCCAGCATCCCGGTGCATGCCCAACTGCTGACCTACATCACCTTGGCCGTGTTCGTGCTCGTCGGCGGGCTGGAGCAGTTGATCGACGCCTTGCTGCGGACCTACCACCACATGCCGGCCGGCGCCGCGGCCGTGCCGGCCAATCTGAGCGAGACCTTCACAGCGCTGATCGCCAATAGCTTCGAGCTAGGCGTGCGGGCCTCCGCGCCGGTCGTCACCGCTTTGCTGCTATCGACGCTGGTGATGGGACTGATCGGCCGCACGATGCCGCAGTTCAACATCCTGGCCGTCGGTTTCGGCATGAACGCCATGATGACGCTCATCATGCTGGCCTTCTCGCTGGGACTGATTGTGTACCTGTTTCAAGACGGCGCCGTCGACACAATCGAGTTGATGATGGAAGAATTGTTTCCAGAGAATTCCTGACGTGTTGACTCAAGGAGAAGTAGGATGGGACCATTGTCCCGTCCGGCCGTAGCGGAATTCACCAGAATTCCGACGCATCGAAATGAACACCATGCCACGGAACTCTCGGCGAGTTCCGCTACGATTTTGTCCGGACGGGACAATGGTCCCAGGGCATTAAGGGTCTGCCAGGGCCGTTGGAACAG
>JBBDLY010000222.1:0-5041 GCA_040878585.1 Pirellulales bacterium | reverse complement strand
AAAATTGGAACTACTGAAAGTTGATTCGCATCCCGCAAGTCTCACGACCCGCACTCCTTGGCGGCTCGCCTGCTCAGCCGGTCGGCCCAATAGATCGGCGTCGGCAGGCGTCGCTCGCCCAAGCAACGTCGGACAATGGCAATCGCTTCGGTCACGCCGACATGGTGTCCCGGCGAAACGTATAACGGCCGCGCCGTGCCGCTGGACGGCAGCAGCACATGACCTGCCGGTTTGCCTGCAACCAGGATCGGCTGCGCCTCGCTCGGGGTGGTTGGCTTGCGGTCCATTCGGCCGACCAGCAACTTTTTGGTGACGCCGATTGTCGGTACGTCGGCGACTGCGCCGAACATCGTCGCGATGCCGGCCCGCCGCGGATGCAACAAGCCGCTGCCGTCGACCAGGATCACATCGGCCAGCTTGTCCTGGTGGCGAACCTCGTCCAGCAACGCCAACAAGCAAGGCAGTTCACGAAACGTGAGATACCCACTGATGTACGGAAAGGAAACGGAGCGGCGATGGACCAGCGAGAACTCCGGCTCGCCGTCCCCCGGCGAGGCGAACAAGGCATAGGCGGCGAACGCCTCGTTGCCGCGATAGGAAACGTCAACGCCGGCGACCGACCGAAGCCGGCCTTTCATTCGCTCGGGAATCGCGGGTTCGAACGACTCCTGCAAGGCGCGCAGCCGAGCCAGCGGGGCGGCGCCCGCCAGCCGCGCCGCCGCTCGCGGCAGGTCGACCCGCTGCCCCGCAAGCGGCACACCCTCGGCGGCCAACAGCGCCAGCACGGATCGCGCGTCGGCCGCGATGTGTCCGCCAAGCGTGCCATCGGCCAGCGTGATGCGATGCAAAGGAAGGTTCGCGCCGGCGATCTCGTGCCGCACGGCGTGCCCTACCCAGCGGGCGGCGACGCGATCACCGAGCGCCGCGGCCAACTGGCCGTAGGAGGCCGCCTGGCCGGGCCGAATTTGACGGATCAGCCCGACGAGTTCCGCACGGAGATCCGGCAAAGCTCGCACGACCGCTGCAACCTCGGCGCGCAGTCGCGGTGATGAAGTGCAAGATCGACCTGGATTTTGTACTCGCATGGTAGACTTGCGATCGGCGCTGAAAGATACTGTGAAGCACCCAGTAGTTCCAATTTTCGATGAAGGACTTAGCTGATTGATGGCACATCGTTAGCTGTCAGCGATCAGCTATCAGCTATCAGCAAGGAAAAACGCGGTTCCTGGTTGCTGACGGCTGATCGCTGACAGCTTGCGTCGCCACCATTCAATTCGTCAAGTTGTTCGCAACCTTGAAATTGGAACTACTGAAACACTGCATTGTAACCTTTGCCAGTTTTGCGAATCGAGGAGCAACACACGTGCCAACGCTGAAACGAATCGTGGTGACCGGCGGGGCCGGCTTTTTGGGATCGCATCTCTGCGAGCGGCTGGTCGCCGACGGCCACGACCTGATTTGCGTCGACAACTTCTTCACCAGCCAGAAGTCGAACGTCGCCCACCTGCTGGGCAAGCCCAACTTCGAACTGCTCCGGCACGACGTGATCCATCCGCTGTGGCTGGAGGTCGATCAGATTTACAACCTGGCCTGCCCCGCGGCACCGGGCCATTACCAGTTCAATCCGATCAAAACGGTCAAGACTTCGGTAATGGGCGCGATCAACATGCTGGGCATGGCCAAGCGGTGCCGGGCGCGAATTCTGCAAGCCTCGACCAGCGAGGTGTATGGCGATCCGGAAGTCCATCCGCAGACGGAGGACTACCGCGGTTCGGTCAATCCGATCGGTCCGCGGGCCTGCTACGACGAAGGCAAGCGGGCCGCCGAGACGCTGTTCATGGACTACCACCGCATGAACAAGGTCGATATCCGCATCGTGCGCATCTTCAACACCTACGGGCCTGGCATGCATCCCTACGACGGTCGCGTCGTGTCGAACTTCATCCGCCAGGCGCTGGCAAACGAGGACATCACCCTCTACGGCGACGGCGAGCAGACACGTTCGTTCTGCTATCGCGACGATCTGGTCGAAGGGATGATCCGCATGATGAACAACGATCAGGGACCGGTCGGCCCGATCAACCTGGGCAATCCCACGGAGTTCACCATCAAGCAACTGGCGGAACTGGTGATCGAACTGACAGGTAGCCGGGCCAAACTGGTCCACGAACCGCTCCCGGCCGACGATCCCACCCGCCGCCAGCCCGACATCACGCTAGCCAAGCAGCACCTAAAGTGGGAACCGGCCACGCCGCTGCGCGAGGGTCTGGCCAAGACGATTGAATGGTTCCGCACGATCCAACTAGATCAATACCGCCCGCCAACGCCGAACTTTTGATAAGGACCGGCAAATCTGAAATCAGAAATCATTTCCCCCGATTGCTCCAGGCCCACCACAGTCCGCCGACCAAGGCGGTACCGATGGCCGCTCCGTTCATGTCGGCCACCCAGTCGCGCCAGTCGGCGTGGCGATTGGGCACCAGCATCTGAGTTAATTCGTCGAAGGCGGCATAGACTGCCAGCACCGCCAGCATGGCGGCCAGCCAACGGAAGGCAAACTGCCGCCGCACGGCAAGAAACAACCCCAGCACACCCGCCAGCACCATGAAGCCGAGGAAATGCAGCGTCTTGTCCGAACTCGGGACGACGCTTGGCATTTTGGGCAAGTGCGTGGCGAGGAACGCGCCGCTCCACACCAACACCAGGAGGATGGCAGACAAAAGACGCATATTCGGTAAACTAGAGAGACAGGGACGTAAGCGAATATCTCTTGAATCGGCAGACCGGCCAGAAACCGTTTGGGAATCCTGGTAAACTTAGCCGATAATTCCGATTATGGCGACTCAACCGATCGATCCCAGTACCGTCGACCAAACGAAGCAACAGATTCGCAATCTGGTTGGCGAGGTTGCGCAGCTAGCAAAAAGCGACATCGAGCCGGCCGAGTTTTACGACGCCTTGCTGCACCGCATTGTTTCGGCCCTGGCCGCGGTCGGCGGCGCCGTGTGGACGGTCGAGCCGGGGGGAAATCTCAAGCTCGCCTATCAGATCAATCTCAAGCAAACCGGTATTTTGAGCGACTCGCAATTGGCCGACCGGCACGGGCAAGTGCTCGGCCAGATGCTGACCAAGAGCGAAGGACAACTGGTCGCCGCGGGTGCCGGCGATGAGAATGCCGGCGGAAACCCCACCGACTACTTGCTGATCTTCGGCCCGCTGGTCTGCGACCGCGAGACGGTTGGACTGGTGGAAGTGTTCCAGCGATCCGAGCGCGGGCTGGCCGCACAGCGCGGCTACTTGCTGTTCGTATCGCAAATGTGCGAGTTGGCCAGCGGCTACTTGCAGAAGCAGCAGCTTCGCCAGTTCGAGAACCGGCAATCGCTGTGGAGCCAACTGGAACAATTTACCCGAGCCGTTCATGAAAGCCTGCGACCGGAGCTGACCGCCGCTACAATCTGCAACGACGGCCGCCGGCTGATCGAATGCGATCGGGTCTCGGTGGCGATCCGCCGCGGACGCAAATGCCAGGTCACGGCGATCAGCGGCCAGGACATCGTCGAGAAACGATCGAACATCACGAAGAAGCTTTCCCAATTGGCTGCCACGGTGGTGGAAACCCGCGAGGAAGTTTGGTTCCACGGCGAAACGGCCGACTTGGCGCCGCAAGTCGAGCAAGCCATCCACGATTACGTCGACGAGTCGCATTCCAAGAGCATTGGCATTCTGCCGTTATTCCGGGTCGATGAGCAACATGATGAAGAAGCCCACCGTCCGCGTGCGGTGATCGGCGCGCTGATTATTGAACAGATCGAGCGTCGGCCCGTGACCGACAGCATGTTGCACCGCGTCGGCGTGGTTCGCGACCATTCGGCGATCGCCTTGACCAACGCCTTGGAACATAACGATCTATTCCTGATGCCGCTGTGGCGAGCGCTCGGAAAAACGCGATGGCTGGTCGAGGCCCGCACGCTCCCCAAGACGGTGCTGGCGACCGCGGGCGTACTGATCGCACTGTTGGCCTTGGTTCTTGTGCCGGCGCCGCTGGAGATGGAGTCGAAAGGGGCGCTGCAACCGACCGACCGCCGCGACGTGTTCGCTCCTTACGGCGGCGTGGTCACGCGGGTGGACGTTCGCCACGGCGAGCTAGTCGAGGTAAACGCCTCCTTGGCGCAACTGCGCGATCCCAAACTCGATTACGAACTGACCGACGTCACCGGACGGATGGAAGAGACGCGCGAACAGATCAAGAAGCTTCGCGTCGATTTGATCCACAGCGGCCGGCTCCGCGACGACGAGAAGGACCGCATCGCCGGCGAGATCCTGCAACTGGAAGCGACGCTGGCGAGTCTGTTGCGGCAACACGACTTGCTCGAACAAAAACGAGCCGGCCTGACGGTCCGCAGTCCAATCCATGGGCAGATCATCACCTGGGACGTTGCCAAACGGCTCGAGCGCCGCACCGTCGAGCAGGGACAGGTGCTGCTGATGGTGGCGGACGTTTCCGGCCCCTGGGAAATCGAGCTTTACATGCCGGAGTCGAAACTCGGCCCGGTGACCGAGGCGCTGGCCGCGGCGCGGGCCGAGCAGCAACCGCTGTCCGTCAAGTTCATCTTGGCTACCGCACCGGAGACAACCTATAAGGGGACGGTTGTCGAGGTCGACGCCCAAACCGAGGTCCGCGGCGATCACGGCAACACCGTGCGCGTGCTGGTCGAGATCGATAAGGATCAGTTCGCCAAGAACACAGAGTTGCGGCCCGGCGCAACAGTGACCGCACGAGTCGATTGTGGGCTGCACCCCATCGGCTACGTCTGGTTCCGCGACCTGATGGCGTTCGTGCGAACGAAGATATTGTTTAAGTTGTGAGGGGGTGGTTTCAGGTTTCAGGTTTCAGGGTTCAGGTTTCAGGTTTCAGGTTTCAGGGTTCAGGGTTGGTAACACTTCAGCCGTCTGAAGTTTGCCAGGGTTTCAACCTCACACCTCAAACCTCAGAGGCTGTGAATTAATTGGAGTGAGGCCGAAGGTCGGCCCCGCAACATCA
>JBBDLY010000221.1:0-1017 GCA_040878585.1 Pirellulales bacterium | reverse complement strand
CATCCGTCTCGCGGGGGGCCGTTCCACCGCGTTGCATCCAGATCCCTCCGGTCATCCGTTCGCCAGGCGCCCCCATGCAACTGATTGTTATCCGCTGCATTTTCGTGTTGGTCGCCGCGGGGCTGGGCGTGCGGATGATCAACTCGGGCATACTCCCAGAGCAGCCCGCTTGGATTCCGTGGCTGGCGTTCGGCGGCGTGATGGCTCTCTCGTTTGTGATCATCGGGCTGGATGTGGCCTTTCGACAAAAGCAGCTCGACGTCGTCTCGGCCGTCTATTTTGGCTTGATCGTCGGACTGTTCTTGACCTACGTGTTGCGGCTGGCACTGATACCGATCCTGCCGGAAGGGGCCAAGGCGTCCGCCTGGAGTCCGCAGTTGTTGGGAATTCTCGGCATGGCGGTCTGTTATCTGTGCATCAGCTTGCTGATGCAGACCAAGGACGACTTTCGCTTCGTGATTCCCTACGTAGAGTTCAGCAAGGAAGTGAAAGGTCTGCGGCCTTACATTCTCGATACCTCGGTCGTGATCGACGGTCGCATCGCCGATTTGGTCGAGGCCGATCTGTTCGACACGCAACTGATCATGCCGCGGTTCGTGATCGCGGAACTGCAAAACATCGCCGATAGCAGCGACAAACTCCGCCGCAGCCGGGGCCGCCGGGGACTGGACGTGATGAACAAGCTGCGCTCCAACGGCCGGGTCGATTTGCAAATTTACGACCGCGATCTACCGGAATTCGAGGGCCAACCGGTCGATGCTAAGCTCGTCTTGCTGGCCAAGCAGCTCAATGGCAAGGTCGTCACCAACGACTACAATCTCAACAAGGTCGCCCGCCTGCACGGCGTCGGCGTGCTGAATCTCAACGACATCGCCAATGCGTTGAAGCCGGTCTTCCTGCCGGGCGAGCAAATCGACGTGCATATTGTCAAGCAAGGCGAGGAGGCCGGCCAAGGGGTCGCCTACTTGGACGACGGCACGATGGTGGTGGTCGAGGGGGGCCGTGCAGCGATCGGCC
>JBBDLY010000220.1:0-1019 GCA_040878585.1 Pirellulales bacterium | reverse complement strand
GCATGTATCTCTCCGTTTTCTTCGTTTCCTCCTGTTCCAACGGCCCTGGTAGACCTTAAAGCCCTGGGACAAAGGCTAGTCTGAACTCGTGATGTCCATGGCGGCCAAGCGGTCTCTCAACCGGGCGCGGGCACGATGCAAGCGGCTTTCGACGGCGCTTTGCGTCACCCCCAGATGTGTTGCGATTTGCTTGTAACTCCAATTCTCGGTGTATTTCAACAGCAGGATTTCGGCGTCGCGGCCTTTCAATTCCTCCAGCGCCTGCCGAACCAGCGCCCGCCGCTCGTCGGCCAGCAGCCATTGCAACGGGTCCGCGTGGCGGTGATCGTGTTCGCTGGGTTGAAAACGCTCGGCGAACCGATCGACCAATTTTCTTTGCCGCCCCATCTTTCGGCGATAGAGCAGCGACTGCATGACGGCCAGCCGATAGAGCCACGGGGCGACCTTGCTGGCATCGTTTAAGGGCGCCGCCTGCCGAACCGCCGCTAAAGACACCTCCTGCATTACTTCGTCCACATCGTCCGGCGAACCGACCCTGGCCAGCACGATTGTGCGCAGCCAACGGCCATGCTCGGCCAAAGCCGCCTGCCAATCGATGCGATTGCCAGCGGCAATCGTCGCCGAACTGGGATTGTTTACGCCTGTCACGCCGTGCCGCCGGGGCAACTGCCCACTATTGGCAGCCACATCGCCGGCAGCCGAACCGTCCGCGCTGGCTCCCTGCGAGCCGTCGCTGCTCGATCGGCCAGGTGAGTTCTGCTCGGTCATAACTACCAGAAGGTTGCCGAAGGGGGACGGACTCTTGCAAAGAATCCGAGAAAAAATCCGCGCAGGGAGCCGACTTTTGCCCGATGGCCGGCTGATCGGCATAAGTCGAGTCGCAACTGCATCTTAAGCGACATGCTGTCAGAGAGGAAGGCGCACGTCGAGTGCGTTGCTTGCGCGGAGGTTATCCCGACGCCCCGGACGCTGGCAGCGTCCGCCCCGTGGCCCACGCTGCCAGCGTCGGCGGGAGCGCC
>JBBDLY010000219.1:2245-5066 GCA_040878585.1 Pirellulales bacterium | reverse complement strand
TGCCCAGTTCGCGCACGATCGGACTGGCCGCTCCGCCGGTATGCTCCAGGCCAGCGTCGAACGTGTCGCGTATCACCAATCCGGTTGCCGGCGCCGAGCCGCGGTTGATTACGGTGATGCGATACCGCACTTCGTCTCCCACGCTGGCGGTTTGGGCGCCCTCGACTTGAATCTCCACGCCGGGGGCGATGGTGTTCATGGAGGTGCAGTTGCGAGCGGCGAGGCCCTCGCTGGTATTGGCCTCGGCGCAGTTCTCGATGACGCCCCCTTGCTCCACCCGATAGTTGACCGAAATCGACATCTGTTGCCGCGGCCCCAGCGTGCCAAGCCGCCACTCCAGGCTGCTGGGGGACTGATTCGCCTCGGGCGTGCTGCTCAAGTAGCTCAGCGCCCGGGGAACAGGATTGGTGACCACTACGTCGTTGACCGGCAGATCGCCCGGATTGGAGACGTCGATGCGATACGAGGCGGTCGAGCCGACTTCGGCCGAACCAGGCCCGGTGATTTGCAGGTCGATGTCCGGAGCGGTCCAGGTGATCGACGTCGAACCGGTTCCGACCGCCAGCCGCTCGCCGTCTCGCTCGGGGCGAATGATTTGCACTTGGATCTGGGCGGCCCCGCGCTGGGGATTGGTTTGGAATACCTCCGCCGCGGCGACGCCGCCGGCATCGGTCGGCACTTCAATCGAAGTCGCGCCATCGGGGGCGAAGACCGTTCCCTCGCCGCCGACAATCTCGTAACGCACCAACCAGCCGGCCACGGGAGTGCCGTTCGTTTGCCTCAGAACCGAGGTATTGAACACATGCCGCGAACCGACCGCCGCCACCGCCGGCGACGGATACTGGAACTGCGCGTCGATCCAATAGATGGTCGCTCGCTGCTGCTGACGCTGGAAGGAGCTTTCAATTTTCGGCGCATACGCGGTCACATGGCTGACCCCTTCGCTGGCCGAACTGAGCGAAGCCCACGACTGCCCCCGGCCGATCGCGATGTCGTCGGTCGGTTGCGGCGTGCCGCGGGTGAGTTGTTCGGTGAAGGTGCGAGTGGTGCCGACCATGAACTTGTTGTCCAACTTGCGCGGCATGTTGCAGAAACGCGCCCAGGAGAAAAAGTCGCCCCGATCGCCGGTCGTGTAGAACTGGCCGACGCTGTCGGGCGAGAGCATCCACTCCACCCGCTGGTGCGCACGGGGGCGGCCTTGTTCGTTGTAGACGGTTGCCACCAGAATGACTTCGCTGCCGACCGGCGAGACCATGCGGCTGGGTCGTAGGACCAGACCTTCGTAGGTGACCGGCGTAACGATCGTCGGCGGCATCGGCAACGGCGCGACAACTTGCGGCGGGGCCGCGGCCGTCGGCGCACACGGGTCGGGCGGACAAATTGGCATGCCCGGAACCGCCGGACCAACCACGACCGGCGGCGGCGAACCGACGGCAAGCGCGCCTTGATTCGCTCCCGGCAAGTAAATCGGATTGCCCGCCGCGTCGGTCGTCGGCAACTGCGCGGAGCGGCACCCCGCGGAGAGCAACACCGCCAGCGCGCAGAGATAGCCTGCTGAGGCGATATAGCGCAGGCGTTGTCGCGCGGAACTCATAAAGCAGCCTGGTTTCTGTCCGACTTCCGAGGATCGGGCCTTCATGGCCGTCCCAGTCTTCGCAGGGCGCATCCCCGCTACTATGGGAAAACTACCACGCTCTCGGCGCGATGTTGTCTTTTTTCAACAGCCCGGCGTTGAATTTCGGCATCATCCGCTGTTGCGACCGTAATGCGCCCTGCAACCCTACCGAACAGCCCCCTAGATGGAGTGGCAGGCGCTGCCGAGTGCGAGCCGGCGACTGGAATGGATAATATTTTGCCAATCTAGTTGCGACGGGCATTTAGGGCGATTAGCATGGATGTTCCGGCGGGCTGGTTCCCGCGAAATCCCTGTACCTGCTGCTCGGCCCCATTGGTCGCGGCCCAACCATCGTTTCCTTCCAGAAGACGCCAAAGTCGGGCGGTGCGGCGCAGCCGATGGCCGACACGGAAGGGATTGCAACTTGAGTACGTGACAACAGGGCAACCACTGGGCTGAGTTAGCTTGAGGGCAAGAGCCACTATTTTTGGAGGAGTATTTGGAAATGCGACGTCTGCAGAAGTTCACCCGAATTGTTTTGGCCGTCATGATGACGTTGCTGCTAACCGTTGATGTCACGGATGCATGTTGGCGAACCCGCCAGGCGCGGAAGTGCCGCAAAGTGGTTCACTGCCAGCCCGTTCAATGCCAACCGGTGCAATGCGAGCCGGTATGTGGCGGCCCTGCGGCCCCCGCCGATGCACTGCCGCCGACTCCTCCTGCTCCGCCGACGGGTCCGCCAACGGGACCACCGCCGCAACCGACTCCGCCGGAAGGCGCCGGCCTGCCGACGCCTGAGATCCCCACGGAGCCTACCCCCGAAGAGCCGACTCCGGAGCAACCGGCCAAGTTCGTCGAGGAAGAGCCGGCCGATCCCGTTCCGCCGGAAGAGCCTACCGAACCAGCGGACGAGTCGGAAGATCCGCTCGACGATCTTTTCACTGAGCCGGAAGTGCCGACCGAGCCGGAAGAGCCGGCGGACGAAGAGCCGACTGCCGAAGAGCCGACGGCTGAAGAAACCAATGACGAAGAACCGGCCCCGGTGGAGCCGATGCCCGAAGAGCCTGCTCCGGAAGATCCGGCCGAGCCGGACGACGATCCGTTCGGCGAGCCGGCACCCATGGAAGAGCCGGCGGATGAACCGGCGGATGATCTGTTCGGCCCGGCTGATGAAGAGCCGGCACCGATGGAGGAACCGGCGGAGGA
>JBBDLY010000219.1:0-2145 GCA_040878585.1 Pirellulales bacterium | reverse complement strand
GCGGAAGAGCCTGCTGACGATTTGTTCGGCCCGGCTGACGACGAGCCGGCTCCGACCGAAGAGCCAGCCGAGGAACCGGCGGACGACTTGTTCG
Organism: Pirellulales bacterium; assembly: GCA_040878585.1. Lineage (GTDB taxonomy): Bacteria > Planctomycetota > Planctomycetia > Pirellulales > UBA7805 > JBBDLY01. The sequence goes on along the minus strand of JBBDLY010000219.1, from coordinate 2,051 downwards.
GCCCGGCCGACGAGACGCCGGCGGAAGAGCCTGCCGACGATCTGTTTGGTCCGGCGGATGGCGCTGACGAGGGTGCCGACGACCTGTTTGGTCCGGCCGACGACGAGCCGGCCGAGGAACCCGCCGCCGACGAACCCGCCGCCGACGACGACCTGTTCGGTCCGACCGGAGACGCCGACGACGCGGACGACCTGTTTGGTCCGGCCGCTGGCGATTCGGCTGACGAAGCGATCGACAACTTGTTCAGCCAACTCGATAGCGAACTGATTCAAGTGGTCGGCGCCGAACAGCGGGTGTGGGTCGACAACACCGGCGAGTACGAAGTGCGCGGCACGTTGGCCTACCTGCTGCCGGGGCACGTCCGGCTGCTAAAGGACAACGGTCGCTACACGACCGTCCCGCTCGATCGTCTTAGCGAGCGCGACCTGAGCGTGGTTCAGCAGCAGGCGAGTCAAATCGCCAGCCAGCAGATCGCCAAGTTGGCCGCGTTCTAGCAGTAGGACCTACTGACTAGGTCTACGGTATCCGCGAGGCCGCGCCGAGCACCTGCTCGGCCGCGGCCTCGCCGCTTTGGATGCACTGCGGAATGCCCACGCCGCGATAGGCGTTGCCGGCCACCGCCAGCGATGCGTGGCGGGCGACTAAGTCCTCGATGCGCTGCACCAGGGCCAGATGGCCCAGATGGTACTGCGGCATCGCTCCGTGCCAACGGGCGACACGCCGTAGCACCGGCGGCTCTTCCATGCCCAGCCAGACCCGCATGCCTTCCACCGCCAGCGCTGCGAGTTCGTCGTCGGACAGTGCGGCAAGATGCTCCTTGCCGGCGCCGCCAACGAATACCCGCACCAGGAAATGCTCGTCGTCCGCCCGACCGCTGAACTTCTCGCTGCTATAGCTGGCCGCCAGGATGGGGCTGTTCTCTACCGCCGGCACCACGAAGCCGAACCCCTCCGGCGGCTGCTTCAGCGCGGCGCGGCGGAAACCGAGGCAGACGACGCTGCATCCGCCCAGGGGAATCGAATCGATCGCGCCGGCCAGCGCCGCATCGGTCGGACGCAGCAAGCTCGCCGAGACCCCGGCCGGGGCGGCCAGTATCAGTCCATCGGCGATAATCGGATCGGGCTGGCCGTCGACGACCAGTCTCCAGCCGTCCTCCTGCTTGTCCACCGACAGCACCCGCGAACCTGGCCGCAGCGCCCCAGGCGGCAGTCGGCTGGCCGCGGCTTCGGTCAACTGGTTCATCCCCAACCTCGGGGCCATGAACAAACTGTAACGTGCTCCACTGTCCGTGGCCGCTCCTCGTGAGCCGGCGTCCGAGGCGCGTGCCTTGGCTCGCATGGCGGCGGTCAGACTGCCGTAGCGGCGTTCCATGTCGAGAAACCGCGGCAGCGTCGCGGCGACGCTCAATTGCTCGGGATCGGCGCTATAAATGCCTGAAACCAGCGGCTGCACGAGATGTGCAAAGGCTTCGCGGCCCAGCCGCCGGGTGGCGAACTGTGCGAGGCTTTCCTCCAAGTGCGGCTCGGTGACCGGATCGTAAGCCGGCCGCGACGGCACCAGCCGCTCGGCCGCCAGCCGCAGTTTGCCTCGGAGGCTCAGCAACCGAGTGTGCCAGATCGACCCCAGGCCCGCCGGCGCCATCAAGAGAAATCCCTCCGGCACCGGCTCTAGTCGGCCGCGGTGTGCGATAAAGGCGCGACGCTGGGTCGCACGGGTAGGCAGCAGTTGCGACTCGAGGCCGACGCGGCGGCAGAAATCGAGCACGCCCGGCTGGTCGGTAATGAAGTTGTCGGCGCTATGCTCGATGAGAAATCCGTCGGACTGTTCGGTGCGCAGCACGCCGCCGACGCGATCGGAACTCTCCAGCACCACGAGATCGGCCGACGGATCCAGCTCGGCGACTCGCAAGGCGGCGGCCAGCCCGGTGATGCCGGCGCCGACAATCACGATGCGGCGTCTCTGATCGGCAGTCGGCATCTGGGCTGGCATGGCGGAAGGGGGCGAGGAGCGCCGGTCGGGGCGACGGATGCGAACGGCGAAAACAGAGGCTT
>JBBDLY010000218.1:0-1024 GCA_040878585.1 Pirellulales bacterium | reverse complement strand
TGGCCCGGGGGCTGCGTCGCTTCTCGGTGATTACCCGCAACGACCGCAGCGGCAAGCTGCAGTCGGACGCCTTTTGTGAGGAGATCGCCAATGCGGGCTTTGAGTGCCAGACGATCAGGCTTCCTCGGCACCACGTCCACAGCTATGCCAAGTGGCGCGAGGCCGAGCAGAAGGTCTATGCGGCCATGGACCAGTGGTGCCCGCCGCTGGGGCTGTTCGTCGTCGGCGACGACATGGGGCGGATGGTCGCCCAAATGTGCCAACACCGCGCCTTGCGCGTGCCGCAAGATGTGGCCATTATCGCCGGGGCGAATGAAGAAACGATCTGCGAACATGCCCGACCCACGCTGACCAGCCTGGAGTTCGGCTATCAACGGGTCGGCTACGAGGCCGCGAAGTTGTTGGATCGGTTGATGAGGCAGCGGGCACGAGGAAAACAACGTGAATCGGGCGCAGCGCCGCCGCACATTCTGCTGCCGCCGCAGGGAGTGGTCGTCCGCGAATCGACCGACTTCTTTTCCGTGGACGATTCCGTAGTGGCCGATGCCTTGGCGTTCATTGCGGCCAACTGCCACCGCCGCCTAAAGCAAGACGACGTGGCCCGCGCCGTCAAAGCCGAGACACGCACCTTGCAAATGCGATTCCGCAAATTCCTGGACCGGCCGATCGTGGCGGTGATTCGCCAGCTTCGGCTGGAGCGCGCCAAGCGCGAACTCGTTCAAAGCACCCGGTCGATGAAGGAGATCGCACAAGACGTCGGTTTTGAGGATCCGGCCCGAATGAATGACGCCTTCCGGCGCGAACTGAACATCACTCCCAGCGAATACCGCCGCCAGCGGCAGTTGGATAGGGAGGTGTGAGCGGCCTGCAATGCTTGTAGGTGAAAGACCGGCGCCGCTGCTCGTGTCATGCGAAATTGCAAGGCCAAGAGGCAGGAGCCGCAATCACTCATTCATGCGGGAGGATCGTCTCTGTCGTTTCGGTGATCACGTTTCGCCGTATAGGTAATCCATATCAGGGAGGG
>JBBDLY010000217.1:3910-5097 GCA_040878585.1 Pirellulales bacterium | reverse complement strand
ACCCAATCTCCCAACGAAATCCCCCGAATAACAACACTTTCAGGACAGACACTAGTTAACAGGTCTTGCGACTTCTGCTGATCCAATTCAAATCCTGACTCAAACACAAACGTTGCGTCGTAGTATCCTTGCTTTGTGAACACTATCTCGATGCGTCCGGCGCCGTCGCACTCAATGGAAAAGGTTGCGTCATCTCCGGTCGATATCGATTCGGCCCCCGTCTTGCCTCCCATCATGCCGTACTTCGTGACCTCGACGTCGACGTCGGTGAGAGGCAGTCCCTTATCGCTGGTGATCGTGCCGGAGATTCTGAAACTCGCCTCCGTCGCCTGGTGCAATCGCCCCATGAAGACGGCGTTATAAACCGCTTGTCGCATCGAGTTAACGTGACTCGGCGGGGCCTCCGCCGCCCGTTGCTTATGTTCGGAAATGTCCCCAAACGCATCAACATCGAAGTCCTTTGTGATCTCCTTGAAAATTCGCCGTACCTCTTCCTCACTGAGGCTGTCGTCCAGCGCCTCCAATTCCACTTCCTTGCCTGGAAGCACTTGAGCTGGTAGCAGGGCTGCCGGCTGATCGTTCCCATTGGCACCAGGACCAGCAATGCCCACGGGCATCTTCACTTGCTGCCGCGGATTCCGATCCTCCGGTTCCGGCGCATCCCCACGCCCACAGCCACCGGCGGCAAGCACAAGACCGAGATACGGCGCAAGCCATATTCCACACCACGTTTCCCGAAAATCGCCGAACGTCATGCTATTCTCACAGTTGTGCTTGCCTTCCTAGTCACATCGGCTTGTCGGTCAGGTTGGGCCTTCAGATTGCGAGCGTTTGGCGCCGTAGCTGCCAATGGTTTCGTGCAGCGGTTCTTTATTCATCGCACGGGTGGCGCCAGGGACGATGGCCAGGAGACAAGGGGGGGCCAGGATCGAATTCTACTGCGACGCCGAACGGCACGCAAATCTTTGGCACGGGTGCTTGACTCTCTGATTGGAAAGGGTGGCGCCAACAGCCGTTCCTCACATGTGTCGCCCGGGTGTGCTTGGTGCTTCAGAGCGTGACAAGCACCGCTTCTCGACTCGGAGAGTCGAGCAACAGCGACTTGCCTCCGGTCCGCACGAGCATGTGCCGAGCTTCTGTGGACGGACGGGACAATGGTCCCATCCTACGAATGCGATAGCCGATCC
>JBBDLY010000217.1:0-3900 GCA_040878585.1 Pirellulales bacterium | reverse complement strand
ACCCAGTGCAGACGCAGTTCATCTTCCTTGGCGTCGAGAAACTCCACAGGGAAATCAATCACCACCGCGGAATCTCCTTGCGGCGTGATGACGATCGGCAATTGCTCGGCAACAGCATCATCGGCGCCGTTGTCGGCCAGCTTCTGCACGGGCACTTTACCGCGGAACTGTTTTTGATCGAAGCGCAGCGAGGCTTCCAATTGGCGGTTGCCGCAGGTGGCGGTGAAGCCCTCCAGTGGATAAACGCCCAAATGCAGCGTTAATCTGGCGGGCCAACGCTCGGGCTGCCGCCGCAGCACCAGTTGGCCGATGCCACGCTGCGATTCGATCGTGACGACCGCGGCAAACTGTTGGCACTTGATATCGACCGAGTCGGCGCCCGCGCCCAGGTGCGCCTCCAACTTCACATCTTCGGTAGGGCGGTCAGCCGCCGCGGCCTGCGGCGCGAGCAATAAGCCGATCCATAGCAAGGGGGCGGCTTTCATGCGGTTACTCCACCGCCGCGCCGATCGACAGTCGATCGAATGTCTTGGCCGACTTTTCCAGAATCTCTTCGTAGCCGACAAACTCCATGTCTTGCCCTAAGAGTTCGATATCGGCATAGCCTTGGTAGCCGCCTTCTTCGAGGCTTTGCAGCATCTCGGCCAACGGCAGTTCGCCTCGGCCCAGCAGGCAGCGGTTCGGTTCGCCGCGCGGCGGAGCGGTCGCATCGCCCAGATGCACCACCGCCACGTGCGAAGCAATCTGACGGCAGCGGGCGACAATGTCCTGCTCGTAGCCTAGGTGGTAGGTGTCGAACACCATCTTGACTGCTGAACTGTCGACCTCGGCCAGCACGTCGAGCGTGTCGTCGAGCGTGGTCAAAAACGTCCACGTCTCGGCGCAGCCGGCATGCATCGGCTCGACGGCCAGGTCCACGCCCAGGCTGCGGGCCATCGGTTCCAGTTCACGCAACGCGCTGACGAGCAGCCGCCGGGCATGGTTGTAGGTATGTCCGCCGCGGGCGCCGCTGTAGCAGACCAAGGCGCCGGCCCCCATCATCGCGGCCAGTTCGATTGCTTCGGAGGCGTCTTCGAGACTGTCGCGATAACTGCGGCCGTCGCTGCCGGTAAAGCCGCCGATCCACATCAGGTTGGAGACGTTCATCTCGTGGTCGTGCAGCAGTTCGATCCCTTTCTCCTCGCCGAAGTCGGCAAGCTTCTGCCGCCATACGCCGAGACAGTCGAAACCGGCCGCCTTGCTTCGCACTACGTCTTGCTCGAACGTCCAACGGTAGGTTGTCAATTCGTTGATCGATAGTGCCAGCATGCGTTGCCCCGTTTAGAAGAGATCGGCTTTGCGCCGCGTTGCGTGTTCATCAGGAGCGTTAGTATTGCGCATCAACCGGAGTCTGTAAAGCTGCAATTCCATGCACTGCTAGCACTGTCCGCCAAGGGCAAGCGCACGCCGCCACGACATCGAGTGGATCGAAACTGCAAATCTACGAGAAACATGCAGGAACCGCGTCGAAGCGTGCAGATCTGTCGCACTACCGCGTGAGCTTCCAGGCCGGCAGCCAACGGACGTTGTCGCGAGTAAGCTGAAAATCCTTCTCCAGCTTCTCGTGCATATCGGGCAAGTGGCCGGCACCGTAGAAGACGGCGATTTTTTTCTTGCCCGCTTTGATCTGCTCGCCAAGCACGGCCAGCGCCACGTTGTTGCGCTCGTGGATGATGGTGGAGCCGTCCGGTCCGCTAAAGGCGGTCATGGCGGTTTCCAAGTCCTCGAACTGGGTGGCCATCATCTGCTTGAGTTTCAGATCGCGATCGCGCGAGAACAGCGCAATGAGAATATCGGCGTCGGAAACCTGATTCTGCTTGCTTTGCTGCGCCATGCCTTGCCCCATCGCACGGAAAAACATGCCAAGGAAGCTTTCGCCGCGATCCTTCATACTCTTGGCGAAATCCTCGGGCGACATATCGGCGTGGACAAAGTTTTCCTTGGTGTAGTCGACCTGTTCGAGTTGATGCTCCAACTTGAGCATATCCTTCATGCCTCCTTGCATCATGCCGAGCGGATGGCGCGAATCGGCCTTGGCGCCCTTCTCGATGCGGGTTCCCTCCGGAGCCACCAGTTCATACAGCACGACGTCATATTCGTTGAACAACCCGTTGAGCGCCTCGTAGTAGGACTTCTCGCCCACATGCACCGCGCCGACCAGATCGACCCGCAGCCCCTTGTTGCCTCCCATGGCGGCGATGTAGCTAACGACGGCCGTATCGAGCGAGAGCGGATTGCCGTCATTGTCTCTGGTGACGCGGAGGAACTTGTCGTCGTCGTTGTCAGCCTCCTGCTCGGCCTGGTCGGCTGGCTGCTCGTCCGCCTGGGCAACCGCCGCCGGTTCGGCGACCGCGGCCTCTTCGGCCGGCAAGTACGAAGGGCCGATTAGAAACGCTAGCAGCGCCAACAGCCAAACTAAGTTCACTCGACTTGCCGCAGCCAGAGGGGAAGCTTGCATGAGTAGTATCCTCGCTAGAATATCGCAAAACAGGGACCAACAGTGCCTTAAGTATAGGCAATTTGGCCCGGCCGGGGCAACAATCTGGAGAAAACGATCGTCCCATCCAGCGGTATGAGGGGGCGGGCGGCGGCCGTTATTTTCCTCAAGGTTTGCCTTTCTTGTTCAACTCGCGCCACCGGCATTACCGATACTACCCTCACCAGGATAGTCTGTCCGGCAAATTTGAGCTGCCGGCAGCGGGATCAATGCAGTTCCAAAATTCCCCCGAGAAGAACCATGGTCAAGACGAGTCGCGTCATCTGGATTGCCGGCCTGCTCCTGCTGCTGTCTGCGGCGCGCCCCGCCGGGGCGCAAGACTTTCCGCAGCGCAACCACGAATTCAACTTCTGGCAGCCGTTCGGGCCGATCGAATGGGAGTACTACCACGATCTGGCGCCGTTCGCTCCGGCGGACATCAGCATGTTCGACGACGGCCCCGGCGCCAACGAAGGCTTTTTCTTCAAGTACCAGCGGTTGAACCTGAGCATCGACCGCCCCGACGGCGCCTACGCTCCCTGGGAGGGCGACTGGGGCTGGGGCAACCGGTACGAAATCGGCTACATGACCAACAAGAACAATGGTTGGCTATTGGAGGTGTTCAACGTCCGCGGACCCGCCATTCCCGACGAACAATACGACGATTTGGTCGCCTCGCAAGCGACCGTCAACAGCGTGGCGCTCGATAAGACTTTTCGGCTGAAGCAGTTTCACTACGGTTCGTGGGTGGAGCCGTTCGTTGGCCTGGCTTATATGAACGTGCGACAGCACTACGCCACCATAGACGATGATCAGGGACTCGACGCCATCAACGACATGTACGGCCTGCACGGCGGCCTGCGTTGGTTCAAACAGAACAAACGCTGGGTGATATCGAGCGAGTTCCGCTACTTCGTCGGCCTCAATGAACAGCAGTTCAATTTCCCCGACACCGCCGAGGTCGACTACCGCGTGGCCTATGCCATGGACCTGCGGCTTGAAGCCACCTACGAAATTTCCAGGGGCTTCGCGCTCAACGTAGGCTACGAAATGCTGTTCATTCCGGACAGCCTCGTCCGCGAACCCGGATTCCCACAAAAGCAGGACCTGTTTGCCACCGGTGTGATCTTCGGCATGTCGTGGAATCGGTAGCAGCTACAAAGATCAGATGGTTGGGACATACGCCAACCGCGCGGCATCAAAGAGAATGACCCTGGCGGTGAGCGATCCATCATCGCCACCGACCAGCAACCATCCGCGATCTTGGAAGTCGACTTCGCAACGTCCTTACGACGCTTGAGCCATCGATCTCAATTCTTCCAGTTCGCTACCCAAGCGATGACGCAAGGGACTTTCCGGTCGCAATTCCTCCAACAAGTCCTCGG
>JBBDLY010000216.1:0-5101 GCA_040878585.1 Pirellulales bacterium | reverse complement strand
CAGCGCTCGGCGATTAGCTCGTGAACCATGGACTCGATGTCGGGTTGCAAAATGGGACAGTCGGCTTTGACATGCCAGTTGATATGCAAGTAGATTTCGTGAAAGACATGGGCACTCATGCTTAGCATCTCCGTGGTGCTGGGGAAGCCGGCTGAAGCCCGGCTGGGAGAAAAGTTGGGGCCATCCTACCACCAGCTAAAGCTGGTGGCAAACATGAGTCGGCTGAAGCCGACAGTAGCTGTGGGAGTCACATCTGACCTAGCGAACGGCTCAGATTTCTCGCGGTCTGTTGAGCACCGTTCAGTACCGCCTCTCGACTCGGAGAGTCGAGCAACTGTCCGAACGGCCCAGGGGACCATTCTACCGTCTAGTGCTTAAAATGCCGCCTGCCCGTGAACACCATTGGCAGGCCGCGTTCGTTGCAGGCGGCGATTACTTCTTCGTCGTTGACCGAGCCGCCGGGTTGGATGATTGCCGTGACGCCCGCATCGGCGGCGGCGGCGATCGAGTCGGCGAACGGAAAGAAGGCGTCCGAGGCCAGCACGCAGCCGGACGCTTTATCACCCGCCTTTTTGATGGCGATCTCGACCGAGTCGACGCGGCTCATTTGCCCCGCGCCGACGCCGCACAGGGCGCGGTCCTTGCCGACGACGATGGCGTTGCTCTTGACGTGCCGCACCATCGCCCAGGTGAAGGTCAGGTCGGCTAGCTGCTCGTCGGTCGGTTGCGCTTCGGTGACCACTTTCCACTCGTCTCGGTGGTCGGTCCCCATGTCGGCCTGTTGAACCAGCAGGCCCCCTTCGATCTGGCGGACGGTCAACCCGCCCGGATGCTCGCGAAACTCGCCGACTTGCATCAGCCGCACGTTCTTCTTCCATTTCGGTTGGGTCGTGAGAATCTCGAATGATTCGTCGGAATAGCCCGGCGCGACAATCGCCTCGACGAACTTGCCCGGTTCGGCCAGCACTTCGGCCGCCGCTGCGTCGAGCGGGCGGTTGTAGCCGACGATCGAACCGAACGCGCTGACCGGATCTCCCTCGAACGCCCGCTTGGTGGCCGTGGCCAGGTCATCGGCCGAGGCCGCGCCGCAAGGGTTGTTGTGCTTGAGCACCACGCAACTCGGCGGATCGAGCAGCCGCACCATTGCCAAGGCGGCGTCGAGATCGAGCAGATTGTTGTACGACAGTTCCTTGCCGTTGAGCTGCCGCGCGCCGACCAGGTTTGGCCCCTTGGCGCCCGGTTCGACATACAGGGCCGCGGCCTGATGCGGGTTCTCGCCGTAGCGGAGCACCGTCTTGCGAGTCAGGTTCTCGCTCAGCACGGCCGGGAACGGCCCCTCGCTGCCGACCTCGGCGAAGAACTCCATGATCGCCCGGTCGTAAGCGGCCGTCTTGGCGAACGCCTGCCCGGCCAGCTCGCGACGCAACTCGGGGGTGGTCGCGCCGCCGCCGGCGACCTGCTCCACGATCGAGGCATACTGCGCGGCGTCGGTGGCGATGGTGGTGAAGCGGTGGTTCTTGGCCGCGGCGCGGACCATCGTCGGGCCGCCGATGTCGATCTGCTCGATCGCCGCATCGATTGCCGCCGTCGGCCAACCGGCGACCGGGCCGTGCCGTTCGCCCAGTTTGTCGAGCGTGGCCTGAAACGGATAGAGGTTCACCACGACCAGCTCAAACGACAGGATGCCGTGCTGCTGCATCGCCGCGCGGTCCTCCTCGCGGTCGTGCCGACAGAGGATGCCGCCATGAACCAGCGGATGAAGCGTCTTCAGCCGGCCGTCCATCATCTCGGGAAAGCCGGTGTAGGCGGCGATATCAACCACCGGCAGGCCCGCCTCCTCCAGATGCAGCCGCGTGCCGCCGGTGCTGTACAGTTCGACGTCGGCGGCGACGAGCGCCGCGGCGAAATCGGCAATACCCATTTTGTCGCTGACGCTAATCAGCGCCCGTTGGATCTTGGGAGAAGTCATGGCTTACCGTGGCGTGGGGCGAAGGGATGAAAAACTGCAACCACGATTAGCGCCGTTGGCGGGTCCGCCGTCAACCACCCTGGGCATGAGGGTCGGCCGGGCGCAGGGCATGAACTCCTATTGTGGAGTTGGGAAATCGATACCAGCACGACGCGCGAGCGAGTGCATTTGCGGAGGAGTACGCGTTTTTCCCCAAACCGTGCCGGCAGCGGAACACGTCCTCTCCCTCCAATGCACTTGCTTGCGCATCGTGCTGGTATTGGTCTGCACTCGCTTGCGCGTCGTGCTGGTATTTTGCACTTGCTTGCGCCGCGTGCTGGTATTGCGGCGGGGTGGCAACGGAAATACTCAGCAACCCGCCGCAACGAGTTCTTAACGTCCATTTGTGGTATGTTTAACAACTGCAATACGTCGCTGCCGAGGCGCCGCTAATACACTTTTCTTATGTCCGATTGAGATGGAGACGCTTGACGTGAACGACCTGCATGACGGCGACCAGACGACGACCGTGGCCGAGTTGCGCGAGGTGATGCGGCAGTTTGTCGACGAGCGCGACTGGCGGCAGTTTCATACGCCCAAGAATCTCAGCATGGCGCTGGCCATCGAGGTGGCCGAATTGATGGAGCATTTTCAATGGCTCACGCCGCAAGCGTCGCGCGATCTGGCCGACAATGCCGACGCCCTGCATGCGGTGGGCGAGGAACTGGCCGACGTTGTCGGCTATGCCTTGGCGATCGCCAATGAACTCGACATCGACGTGGCACAAGCCATGCGAGCGAAGATGGTCAAGAACCGCGAAAAGTACCCCGCCGAGGAATACCGGGGCCGGTATGGACCGGAAGATCAGCGATAACCGTCAGGCGACAGGCGGGACAAACTCCTAGGGCTTTAAGGGTCGCAACAAATTGAATGTATCCAGAATTTTGAACAGGAGGGAACAGAGAAAACGAAGGAAAGAATTCTCAGTTGTCTCCTTATTCCCTCGGTTTGCTCAAAAACAGTGATCGTAGTTACGCCCGAAACTTGATGGCGGTATAGTGTGTTCCATGCATTTTGTCCTGGTTTGGCTCGTCGTATCACCTTGCATCAACGGCTGACCGTACGTGATAGGGCAATCTTTGTGCAATTCCGAACGACGCTTCAGGCAACAGAGCGGATCAGAGCCAACAGAGTATGCATTCCTCCGTTTTCTTTGTTTCCTCCTGTTCCAACTGTCCTGGCGGATCCTTAAAGCCCTGGCACGAACTCCCATCGCAGCGTGACCTCCGCCCTGCCGGCGGCGGCGAGTTGCTCGGCGTCGGCATAGCGATCCGCCGCGACGCTTTCCGCGTGCAGAGTATACACACGCGGTTCCGTTCGGCGGTCTTCGTCCTCTTCATGTTCAAACGGCCAGCGATCCAGCTCAAATTGCTGCCCGACTACCGAGGTGCCGCCGGAGATGATCTCCGAGAGGGGGCGGGGCGCGAGATGCAGCTTGGCGACCGGGGTCAGTTCCACCTGGCGCGGCTTGGTGGTTTCGCGACAGCATAGGACAAGACTGAGCAGATCGAACCAACGGAGCCAGCCGATGCACTCCTCGGCCACACTTGCCGTGTGCGATTGGTCGGCGGCGATCCATTCCGCCAGCCACTGGTCGCGCTGTTGGGTGGTCTGGTCGAGCCACTGCGCATCCACCGGTTCGTTGACGTTGTGATGCTGGTGCAGCCAGATGAAGTGTCCCGCCACCATCCCGCCGGCCAACGGCCCGATCGCGCGGGCCGCGGCAATCGACTGGTCCCAAATCGACAGCGCGGTTGGCCGCGGCAGTTCGGCAAAGTCGTAGGGCATGCTTGTCGCGGGATCGATCTCCGGACGCGATTCCCACTCCTTCCAGCCGTCGTCGTGATGGCGAATCGCAGCCAGTAATTCGTGCCGCTGCTCTGGCTGCTCGGCAAACGGCAAGTCCCCGTGACGCCAGTCCGCGGCCAGCGCCGCCGACAGCCGGGCGTGGGCCACTTGAGAGATCAATACCCAAGCCGGCCGCCGCTCATGCGAATTGTCGTCGCGCCGAATCATAATTGCCAGTATAGCTACTTCAACGATTCAATTCCGGCTTCGCCTTGCCGGCCGTCTCCTGCTTGGCCGCTTCGGTCGGCTCGCTTTGGGGGATGAGCGTGATCCGCTCCACCAATTGCCGGTCGGAGTCGCCGAGCGATTCGATCAGGTTCGCTTCGACCGTGAACGACACGCTGAGCATGGCGTCCCCTTCGCCGCGGATAAGATAGTAGATCCAGCGAATCGGCAATTCGTCCACCTTGCCGTCGGCCACGACGCGGATCACGGTGCGAGGCCCGTCTTTCTCTTGGCTTGACTCGACAAACTGAATGAACCGATCTCCCAGGTTCGCATGAACGCGGTCGCGGAAGCTTTCCAGGTCGGTGGGCGTTCCTTCGACCCGCGCCGATTGAGGCGTGATATTGCACTGAGCGATCAGCTCGCCTCGCCGCAGTAAACGCAAGATGGTGACCGAAGGCTGATCGCCCGTCACGTGCCAGTTGCGGTCGTGGATCGTGCGGTGCAGTTTGTTGACGGCCTCGAACTCCAACTGGGTTAATTCCTGCTCCGGCGGAAAGGCGACGGTGTCGACAATCGCCTTGGTGAGGCGGCCGTCCGTTTGCAAGGGCAACCGCTGCAAGCGGAGTTTCGAGACCGCGTCGACGCCGGGTCCCACGTGGCCGATCGCCCGCTTTTCCTTGGTGAGCAATTCCATCCGCGTGACCAGCTCCTTCTCACGATCGAACTGCAGCCGCGCCTTGACTTCGATCTCGGTGGCGACGCCGCCGATCGCTCCATGAACCGTGCCGCGGACTTCGATCCTGGCGGTTTGCTCGTCGAGGTCCTCCAGCACCCCTTGCAAGTCGGTCTGGCCGACGGCGTCGATATCAAGCAGCAGCGCCAGCGCCGCTTCCGGTATGCTCCAACTATCGCCCACGGCGACCGGCTCGGCCGGCAGCAGCAGGCCCAGAAGTTGACTGTCGCCAAGCGTTTCGACCAGGTCCAGCTCGTCGCGCGTCAGATGCCCCGCAGGTGAGAAGCTGTGGCGCTCGCCGTCGACGATCCAGACGCCGATCACCTGCCGGCTATCCCTCAACT
>JBBDLY010000215.1:0-5108 GCA_040878585.1 Pirellulales bacterium | reverse complement strand
CGTAGCAACGGTCGCCAACATGGGCCATGCGCAGTTGCGTAGTCCCTTGATCACAGAACTCGAAGCCCAACAACGGGGACTCACCCGAGCCTGGTATGTTCAAGTGCCGGTCGACCGCAGCCGCGATCGACTTCAGAGCGTCAATTTTTACGACGGCACACTGTTCACGCAGACTGAACGCGGCACCATCACGGCCTTGGACGGTGAGACGGGCGAACGGCTGTGGACGACCAACATCGGCAAGCCGGACCACCCCACCACCGCCATCGGCGCCAACAAGTTGTATGTGGCGGCACTCAACGGCTCGACGCTGTACGTGCTGTTTCGCGAGAACGGCAAGCTTTTCTGGGAGCGGCAGATGAAAGGCGCTCCCGGCGCCGGGCCGGCCCTGACTGGCGATCATGTCTTCGTGCCGATGATCAACGGCCTGGTGGAAGGCTATGAGCTGGACGACCACCGCCGCCCGCCCTGGATCTACAATTCGTCGGGCCGCGCGATCGTGCAGCCGGTCGTCACCGCGGCGAGCATCGGCTGGCCAACCGATCGAGGATTGTTCTACGTGGCCGGCTCGGAACTATTGACGGTCCGGTTCCGCGTGGAAGCCGTCGAGCCGATCGTGACCAAGGCCGGTTACTCGTATCCACATTTTTTCGTCCCCTCGCTCGACGGTTATCTGTACAAAGTACATGAACGGAGCGGATCGATGGTCTGGCGATTCTCGGCGGGGAACCCCATCAGCAAGCAGCCGCTGGCCGTGGAAGATAAGATTTTTCTGACTGCGGAGCGTTCGGGATTGTTTTGCGTGGCGAACGTGGCGGCCGACGAACTGTGGTGGACGCCGCGGATTGAACAAGTATTGTCGGTGAGCGAGCAACGCGTTTACGGCGTCGATACCAGCGGCCGACTGAACGTGATGCGGGCCGACACCGGGGCCGTACTTTCCAAATTCGACGTTAGCGGTCTCGACATCTTGCTCACGAACACCGAAAACGACCGACTCTATCTGGCGAACAAATACGGCGTGGTGCAATGCCTCCGCGAGGTGGAGTTGGTCGAGCCGTTTGTTCACGGCGGCCCCGGCGAAGCCGAGGAAGAGCGCGCCGAAACCGTGCAGCGCGGCCTGGACGACGTGCTTGCCGAGCCGCCCAAGGAAGAACGACCAGCGGCCCCAGCCGGTAACAATCCATTTGGCAATGATCCATTCGGCGGAGGCGGCGACGCGGCCGACCCGTTCGGCGGAGGTGGAGACACCGCCCCGCCTGCTGCCGACGATCCGTTTGGCGGCGGAGGCGCCGCAGATCCCTTTGGTGGAGGCGGCGCAGCCGATCCATTTGGCGGAGGCGGCGGAGGTGCCGCCGACCCGTTCGGCGGAGGCGGCGCTGCTCCGCCCCCGGCTGGCGGCGCCGATCCGTTTGGCGGAGGCAACGATGAGGACGATGGCGGCGGCGACGACGATCCGCCGGCCGGAGACGCTGACCCGTTTGGCGGCGGCGCCGATCCATTTGGTTAACCGTTGCTAAAGCCGGTGGAAATTCCCCCCGGCGGAAGGTTAGAATGGCGTTCTACGATATTCCGCTCGATCCTCTCACCTCAAAGCGACGCCCAGCCATGCCTAGAATTGCCGTTTGCTCCCTCGCCCTGATTCTGCTTTCTCTCGCTGCAGCGGCGTCGGCCGCTGAAAAGAGCTACACGCTGTCGGTCGACGCCGGTAAATTCGATCGGGAGAATACTCCCGTCGTTGCCACGATCACCGTGCCGGATGAACTGAAAGAGGCCCGCGTCGCCGTTATCCAAACCGCGGCCGGGGATAAGTGGATCGGCCAATTGACCGCGCCGGGCGTGCTCAACGACGTTCAACAGCCGAACACCCGCGAACTGCACTTCGTGCTGCCGGAACTGGCCGCCAACGAAACGCTGGAACTGACCGCCACCGTCGGCGGCGGCAAGTCGGACGCCGAGCAATTCTCCTGGCAAGACGAGTCGGGCCAGCATGCCGAACTGAAGTTTGGCGACCGCCCCGTCTTGCGATACATGTACGAAGCGGTCGACAACAGCACGCCGCAACGCCGCGGCGAAACGTACAAGGTGTATCATCACGTCTACGATCCGACCGGCAGCCGGTACGTGACCAAGGGGCCGGGCGGATTGTTTCCGCATCATCGCGGGCTATTCTTCGGTTTCAATAAAATCAGCTATGAGGCCGACGGCAAGAAGCAGGCGGCCGACGTATGGCACAACAACAAAGGCGAGAATCAGTCGCACGTGAAGTTTCTGAACGAGGAAACCGGACCGGTCCTCGGCCGTCATACCGCCTTGATTAACTGGAACGGCCGCGACGGCAATACCTTTGCCGAGGAGCATCGCCAAATTGCCGCCTACCACATTCCGGGCGGGACGATGATCGAGTTTGCCGACCTCCTGCAAACCAAAGTCGGCCCGATCAAACTCGACGGCGACCCGCAGCATGCGGGCTTCCAGTTCCGCGCCACGCAGGACGTGCCCGATAAGACCAAGAATCAAACCTACTACGTGCGTCCCGACGGCCAGGGCAAGCCCGGCCAGTTCCGTAATTGGCCCGCCAACAAGGATCACGCCGACCTGGCGTTTAACGGCTTGTCGATGGTGATCGACGGCAAGCGGTACACCGTCTGTTACCTCGACAGCCCGGCTAATCCCAAAGAGGCCCGCTATAGCGAACGCGATTACGGCCGCTTCGGGTCGTACTTCGAGGCCACCGTCACCGACGACGAGCCGCTCCGCTTGAACTACCGCGTCTGGCTGCAAGAAGGGGAGATGACGCCCGAGCAGATCACCCGGCTAAGCAACGACTTCGTCGCTCCGCCCATAGTGACCGTCGCGGAGTAAGACCCGGTCACTCTCTCTATCGCAACCCCCAATCGTAATCTTACTCATATTCATAATCTACGAACGTGCCGCAAGTCGAGGCAGCGACATGCGCGTCTGAGAGTAAGATTAAGGTAACACTTCAGCCGTCTGCTGCACCACGCATGGCACGGTCGGAACCATCCCTTCTCCCACTGGGAGAAGGTGGCCGAAGGCCGGATGAGGGCGAGGTGCTAGGTGGTATGTCCCGCGAGAATACTTGGGACAGCGCGGATTAGCACCGCGCCCTCATCCGTCTGCTGCGCAGCCACCTTCTCCCAAAGGGAGAAGGGTTTTGTTTCAGATGGCTGAAGTGTTACAGATTAAGAGTAAGACCTTATTCGCGGTCGATCTTCCCCAGCCGGTACACCACGTCCTTCATCGTCGCCGGGCGGCGGTTTGGTTCCGCTTGCAGGCAATCGTGGATCAGTTTCGCCAGTTCGGGATTCAGGTCGGGCCGCAAATCGAGGATCGGCGTGGGTGGCTCCGTGCCGTGGACCATGGCGTCTTGGCCATTGACCACGCTGGGCCATGGATTCTCCTGCGCGAACAACTCGTACAGCGTTACGCCGAGCGAGAAAATGTCGATCCGTTGATCGGTCGGCTTGCGGCGGACAATCTCCGGCGCCATGTACCGCGGCGTGCCGGTTCGGTTGCCCGGTTGGCGGAACGGCGGCGTATCGGGGAGCGTGAGTCCGAAATCGATCAGCTTCAGCGACTGCATCCGCGGATCGACCACAAAGTTCCGCGGGCAGACGTCGCGGTGGATGAATCCGGCGGCGTGAAGCGCCGCGACCGCCTCGGCCGCCTGCCGCGCCAGGGTCAGCCGCTGGCCGGAGAGCTTGGCGCTACGCGTGTGAATCAGCGAGTTCAGCCCCTCGCCCTCCAGGAATTCCATCACTAGGTACTGCTGATCTTCGCTGGTCAGGCCGTGCTCAAACGTCTTGACCAACCGTGGATGGTCGAGTTGCATGGCGATCTGGCCCTCGGTCGGCTTGGCGATCCCCTTAAAGCGGGCCTCGAACGCAATCGTCTTGTCGCGGTCGAGTACCTTTAGCCCCACGATCCGATCCGTCTTGCGATCGCGGGCCATGTAGAACTTGCTCATGGTGCCGCTGACCGCCTCGCGCTTGCGTTCGAACCGCTTGGCGATATTCACCTTGCCGTCAGAGAACAGCGACTGAAGACGATCGAGCAGCGACATCGTGGCGAGAACCGCGGTAGAGGCAGGTGGCGGGGGAGAACAACATTCCCTCATTGTAGATGAACAGCCCTGCGGGGCTAGTGCTTCGTGACACCTCAAACGCCGGGTGCTGGGCGCCATGCCCCCGTGCAGTCGACGAAGCATGGGCATGAGAAGCGAGGCGCTGCGCGGCAGACCGGCCTGAAGTCAGGCCGGCCGCCGGGCAATTCGCGCATGGGGTACGAAGTCCTTCGTGGCGGACGGTGCCAGCCTTCGTGGCGGACGCTGCCAGCGTCCGAGGCACCAGTGTAGTTCGCCCGCCTGTTGCGAGCGCTACTCCGTAGCCCGCTTCCAAACGTGAATCCAATTACCGCCGTCGGTTGTGAG
The DNA here is from genome assembly GCA_040878585.1 of Pirellulales bacterium. GTDB lineage: Bacteria > Planctomycetota > Planctomycetia > Pirellulales > UBA7805 > JBBDLY01. The sequence goes on along the minus strand of JBBDLY010000215.1, from coordinate 655 downwards.
CGAGAAATCCGCCGGCCGAGCATTGCCGGGCATGGCAAAGGCGACGCGGTATTCGTCTCCCACAAGGTCGTAGATGCCGAGGTAGGTCTGCCCCTTGCGAGGCCCGTCGGCGTCGGTGATGTTGATCGTTTTGGGATTCTGCGTCGGGTCAAGTATCTGCATGCCCGTTACGGTTCCCATGCCCTCAAGCGTCACAGTATAATGATCGCCGTTGATGACCAACTTCGCATCTTGGAGCTGTTCCTCGGTGAGCGCCTTGCCGTCGACTTCTCCCGCACTGAGCGTCCAAGTTCCGTCCAACGTTTCCTCGGCCTGCACTGCCGCCGCGCCCCACACCAGACCGAACGCCAAGGCCGTCGCAATACCCAATTTCATACCAATCTCCACGAAACAGACACCGAGTGTCCACCGATGCACCCCATTCCGTGAAGCCAACGCCCTGGCGACAAGCCAAGGGCCTCACGGGCGGTCCAACATCCAAAGTTCCCATCATGAACTGAAGCATAGCTCACAATGGGGCGCCAGTATTTTTCGCTGGCCGGTCTGAGGACATATTCACGTGGAGTGCGAATCGCTGCTAGACTATAGTTTAGGACACGGTCCTTGCCATTACCCACAAATCGAGACCCCAGCCAGCTTGTCTGGCTGGTGAATG
>JBBDLY010000214.1:0-5114 GCA_040878585.1 Pirellulales bacterium | reverse complement strand
GCAATGTGACCAGGATTTTGAACAGAAGGGAACAGAGAGAACAAAGAAAAGAATTCTCAGTTGTCTCTTTTCCCTCAGTTTGCTCAATCAAAATGAACGTGGTTGTGCCTGAAAAATGAGAACGAATATGCGTGTCCCATGTATTTCGCCCTGGTTTGCTTCATCCTATCAGCTTACTTCAACTCCTGCCCAAACGTGACAGGCATTCATTTTGCAATTTTAATTGATCTTCAGGCAACAGAGCGGGGCAGAGTCAACGGAGCATGCATTTCTCCGTTTTCTTCGTTTCCTCCTGTTCCAACTGTACTGGCAGCCCCCGAAAGCCTTGGTATGCGTGGCTCTCGCGAGACACCCGCAAGATACCATGCTGGGGCCGATTGATCGAGCGAGAATCGTGCGCCCTGGCAGCAAACCGCAGTTTGAGCGAACCGCTCTAATACGCCCCACGGCAGGTGATAACGCTCCACGGCGTCAATGCCAGCAGCTTGATATCGGTTGAGAGATGCTGGTTCTGGGCGTACCACACGTCCATCCGCACCCAGTCCTCGAATCCGATCTCGGAACGGCCGCTCACCTGCCACAAGCAAGTCAGTCCCGGCTGGATCGCCAAGCGGCGCAATTGCCACAGTTCGTAGTGGACCACCTCTTTCGGCACCGGCGGGCGCGGCCCCACCAGCGACATGTGCCCCAACAACACGTTGACTAGCTGCGGCATCTCGTCGATGCTCGTCTTGCGCAACACGCGACCGATGCGTGTGATCCGCGGATCGCGGCGGGCCTTGAATATCGGGCCGTCCTTCTCGTTGGCGACCAGATGCTGGAGCCGGTCGGCGTCCAACCGCATCGTGCGGAACTTGAGCATCGGAAACGTGCGGCCCAGATATCCCACCCGACGCTGGACAAAGAACGGTCTGCCGCGGGTGGTAAAGACGAGCAGCGTCAGCGCGCCTAACAGCAGCGGCGACAGCGCTACCAACAGCGCCGCGGCGCCGGCCAGATCGAATAGCCGTTTGGCGATCCGGTAGCCGCGGCTGCGATTGCCTTGCGGCGCGACAAGCAATTGGCCGTTGGTCAATCGCCGCTGCAACTGGGCGGCGAGTTCGGCCGGCGCTCGTTTGCCGCCGACGGATCGCTGCAGTCGATCGACGCGCAGCATCTCGCGAAAAGCCTGCTCCGGCGTCTTCCGGAATACCGCGGCTGCCCCTTCATCCTGGTCGCGGCGGCGGGCGTGGTCACAGGTTGGATTGCTGTTCATTTGTGTGGTGGCCTGGAGAATTGCGTCGTCGAACCTCTCGTGAAATCCGCGCAACGTTGACATGGCAAACAGAATGCCAGCGCCCGTCCGGCTTGCATCCCCGCTCGTAACACCTTGACTGCATGCATGTTGCCGCCGAAATGCTCCCGACAGACTCCGTACGGGGACGTCGGCCTGTGTCAACGCATGAGGCGATTTTGCAACGCATGGAGATTCTATGAGACAGGGCGAGCACGCCGGGGGGGACTGCCGCCGTCACGCGTTTCCGGCTGTTTGCGCAATCCAACCGGCGCTACGCGCAGGGGCTGCTACGGATCGAATTCTCGCGTATCCGCCGCATCCGAAGTAGGACGAATCGCGCTAAAGCGAATTGCTGCCAGCTTCGCTCTCGGATAGAATCAGTAGCTTAGCCTTCCTACTAGCCGCATTTGCCTGCTCACCCGCGGAGTTGTCATTCTTATGCATGTTTCGGCCTATCATTCTTTCTTGGCTATCGTGGCGGCCTGCTCGCTGCTTTCCGGCGTCACTGCCGCGGAAGAAATCAAGCTGCCCGAGAAGATCGAGTTCAATCGCGACATACGCCCGATCCTCTCCAACGCCTGCTTCACCTGCCACGGGCCCGATTCCAACACGCTTGAAGCCGACTTGCGGCTCGACCAGGAAGCAGAGGCCAAGGCGGATCGCGGCGGATATTTCGCCGTCGCGCCAGGCAATCCGGACGAGAGCGAGCTGATCTACCGCATCACGGCCGACGACGAAGACGAGCGGATGCCGCCGCCCGACTCGCTGCACAAGCTCTCGCCGCGACAGATCGCGCTGCTCACCAAATGGATTGAGCAGGGCGCCGCCTATCAAGAACATTGGTCGCTGATCGCCCCCAAGAAAGCCGATCCGCCGCAGCTAGAGCCGGTTCGGGTGCTAGGCGCGGGCGACTGGACCGCCCATCCGATCGACCGCTTCCTGTTGCGGCGGATGCGGATCGAGGGCGTCGAACCATCGCCACGGGCCGACCGTCGGGTGCTGCTGCGACGTCTCACCTTCGACATGCTCGGCCTGCCGCCGACGCCGGAGGAAGTGGCGGCGTTTGTCAACGACGATGCCACCAACGCCTACGAACAGGTGGTCGATCGACTGTTGGCCGACGAAGCGTACGGCGAGCGGATGGCGATCCACTGGCTCGACGTTGTTCGCTATGCCGACAGTTGCGGCATCCACGGCGACCAGCCGATTCCCGTCTCTCCCTATCGCGATTACGTGATCAACGCCTTCAACGAAAACATGCAGTTCGACCGCTTCACTCGCGAGCAACTCGCCGGCGACTTGATCGAGAACGCCACACTCGATCAGAAGGTCGCCAGCGGCTTCAATCGCTTGAACATGATGACTGCCGAAGGGGGCGCGCAGCCCAAGGAGTATCTGGCCAAGTACGCGGCGGATCGCGTGCGGAACAACACAACCATCTTCCTTGGGGCGACGATGGGTTGCGCGGAGTGCCATGACCATAAGTTCGATCCCTACACGGCCAAGGATTTTTATAGCTTCGCCGCCTTTTTTGCAGATATTCAGGAGCAAGGCGTGTACGGCGGCGCCAATTGGAAGCCGACGATCGACGTTCCCGATGCAGAATATGAACAACAGTCAAAACAACTGGAAACCAAGATCGCGGAACTTCAGCAGCAACTCGACGCCGGCACGCCCGAACTGGTGCAAGCTCAAGCCGCTTGGGAGAAAGAACTTTCCGAGGGAACGGCGGCCTGGACCGTCGCCGAGGCCAAGCAACTTGGTTCCTCCGCGGGTACGGAGCTAGAGTCGGCGGCCGACGGCGTGATCGCGGCCACCGGCGGCCAGGAGCGAGACACCTACACCATTACGCTGCCGGTCGACGGCAAGGTCACCGCGATCCGCCTGGAAGTGCTGGCCGACGCATCCTTGCCTGGCGGCGGACCGGGACTGGCGAATAATGGGAACTTCGTGTTGAGCGAGTTGCAACTGTTCGCCGGCGACAAGCAGCTTGCACTCGACCAGACGGTCGCGACGCACTCGCAAGCAAGCTACGTGATCGCCAGCGCCATCGACGGCGACCCCGGCACCGGCTGGGCGATCTTGCCGCAGGCGGGCAAGTCATTGACTGCCGTGTTCACGTTGCGAGAACCGGAACAGTTTGCCGCTGGAGGCGAACTGACGGTCACGATGGCGTTCCAGTACGGCTCGCAGCATAAGATTGGCCGCTTCCGCCTGGCGACCAGCAACCAGGCCGCGGACATTGCCTTGGGCGCGGACAACATTCCGCCGGAGGTGCGGCAACTGCTCGCAGTTCCACCGCAGCAGCGCAACGAGCAGCAGCGCGACGCGCTGGCGGTCTACTATCGCGGTATCGCTCCGCAATTGAGCGATCTTCGAGATCAATTGGAGGCCGTCAACAGGCAGCATGCCGAGCTGTCCAAGCAGAACAGCCGCCAATCGTTAGTTTCGGTTTCGGTGAGGCCCCGCGAGATGCGGCTGCTGCCGCGCGGCAACTGGCTGGACGACAGCGGGCCAGTTATGCAGCCCGACACGCCCGACGTGCTGTTCAAGCTAGACGTCGGCGATCGACGGCAGACGCGGATGGATCTGGCCGAGTGGATCGTCGATCGGCGCAATCCAATGACGGCGCGCGCGTTTGTGAATCGCCTCTGGAAGCTCTACATGGGGCGCGGTCTGGCAACTCCGTTGGACGATCTTGGCAGCCAAGGCAACCTGCCCACGCATCCCGAATTGCTCGACTGGCTGGCCGTGGAGTTCATCGACAGCGGTTGGGATGTCAAGCACATGGTGCGGCTGATTGTCACCAGCGAGGCGTATCGGCAGTCGTCGCAGCCGCGGGAGGAGTTGTTGAAAGCTGATCCGTTCAACCAACTGCTGGCCCGCCAAGCCCGCTTCCGCTTGCCGGCGGAGGTGATTCGCGACAACGCGCTGGCAACCAGCGGTTTGCTGGTCAAGCAGATTGGCGGCCCCAGTGTCTATCCGTATCAGCCGCCCGGATATTGGGGACACTTGAACTTCCCCAAGCGGACCTATCCGCAGAGCCAAGGCGACGACCTCTACCGTCGCAGCGTCTACACGCACTGGCAGCGGCAGTATTTGCATCCGGCCATGTTGGCGTTCGACGCCTCGACGCGCGAGGAATGCACGGTCGAACGGCCGGTTTCCAACACGCCGCTGCAAGCGCTGGTGCTGCTGAACGACCCCCAGTTCGTCGAGACGGCCCGCGTGCTGGCCGCCAAGATGCTTCGCGAAGCCGAGCCGTCCGCTGAATCGCGGGTGGATTACCTGGTGAAGCAAGTGCTGATGCGCGCGCCATCGGAAGAAGAACGCCAGATATTGATAACGATCCAGCAGAAGCATCAGCAAGAATATGCCGAAAACGTCGACGGCGCCAAGCAGCTCGTCGCCACCGGCGCAGCGGCGGCGCCGCCAGACCTCGACCCGGCCGAATGGGCCGCCTGGACGAGCGTCGCGCGGATCATCTACAACCTGCAAGAAACCATCAACCGTTATTAGGATTTGCGATGAACTTCGACCGTCTGCTCGCCGAAGCAATCCACCGCCGCGCCTTCTTGGGTCACAACCTGACCAGCATCGGCTCGCTGGCGCTGGCGTCGTTGTTGCAACCCAAGTTGTTCGCCGCCGACGCAGCGGGCGAGTCGGCCGTGACGACCGACCGTTGGCCCGGCGTGATCCATACGCCCCATCATCCGCAGCGGATTAAGCGGGTGATCCACCTCTACCAAGCGGGCGGCCCCTCGCACTTGGAGACGCTGGATCACAAGCCCAAGCTGGCCGAGATGAACGGCAAGCCGATGCCGGAGTCGCTAACGCA
>JBBDLY010000213.1:0-5114 GCA_040878585.1 Pirellulales bacterium | reverse complement strand
GACGGCTGATCGCTGACAGCTTGCGTCGCCACCATGGAAGTTGTCAAGTTGTTCGCAACATAGAAATTGGAACTACTGACTTTAACACACCCGGTGGGTGTCAATATAATAACAACATGAGCAAACGCATGGAAACCATCGAACCGGTCGGGTTGCGGGTCTTGATCCGCAAAGACGAAGAGCGCCGCACCACCAAGGGAGGCATCCATTTGCCGGACGACGCCAAGATTCCGGTTATTACCGGACGAATCGTGGCAATCAGCCAGCAGGTGGAAAACGACCCCGATTACCCGCTCGCCCGCTACGACAAGGTGCTGATCGACCCCCGCAACAGCATCCCGGTCGATTTCGAGCAGGACAACAAGCTGTTCACGATTCCGGTGGAAGACGTGGTGGCCGTATTCCGCGGCTCGCCCGGCACTACGGTCGAATCGGACGTCGAGGACGAGGATCAGCAGGGCTGAAGCTGACAAGCCCGCGACTTCCGCGTACCGATCTCGGCAAATTGCCGGTTGTCCCCTTTGCGCCCCAGTCACGCAGAGGTTGCCGGATGGTTTCCGCCGGCTTCCAGCCGCATTCCCAGGTCGACCCGAACGGACTAAAATGGTTCGTTACCTAACCGAAATATCGAAGTCATTCTTCCTCTAGTCCGGAATCGTTTCATGGCAGACACCAGCAGCCCACTATCGATCAAACCCATTACCGACCACGGATTCAAGCGCGTGGCGATTCTGTTCGCCGGCGGTCCCGCCCCCGGCGCCAATGCGGTTATTTCGACCGCCGCGGTTTCCTTTCTGCGAAATAATATCGAAGTACTCGGCATCCGTTACGGTTACTCCAACCTGGTGAAGTACGGTCCCGATTACCCCCTGCAGGAAGGACGCGATTACTTTAACGTCACGCACAAGTTCCTCCGCCGTTCGCGCAACTCGCAAGGCATCATGATCGGCACGGCGCGAGCCAATCCGGGCAAAATGATCACCTGCCCGAAAGACTTTGACGACGAACAGCGGGTGCAGCCAATGAAAACCACCTACGAGGCGCTCTGCTCGCTGGGAGTCGACGCGTTGGTTTCGATCGGCGGCGACGACACGCTCAAGACGGCCAACAAGTTCAAACTGTATCAGGATCGACTCCCCGAGGGTAGCAGGAAGATTCCCATCGTGCATCTGCCAAAAACGATCGACAACGACTACAAGGGAATCGACTTCACCTTCGGCTACTTTACCGCGGTGGAGACCGTGGCCAGTGAAATCCGCAACTTGCTGGCAGACGCCGAGGCCAACCGGGCCTACTTCCTTACCGAAACGATGGGCCGCAGTGCGGGTTGGTTGGCCTACGGGGCGGCGATTGCCGGCGAGGCGAGCCTGGTGATCAGTGTCGAGGATATCTTCGGCAAGTACGCGCTGGAGGAGGAAGTGACCGACCCGGTTACCGGCGACGTCACCAAACGTAAGATCATGAACCTCGACGCCGTCGTCAAGCGGATCGTCAAGACGATGCGCGTGCGGGAGGAAGAAGAGGGCAAGGAATACGGCGTGATCGTGGTGGCCGAGGGCCTGGCCGAGTACCTGCCGGCGTCGGCCCTGGAAGGGATTCCGCGCGACGACCACGGCCATATTTCGATTTCTCAAGTCAACTTGGCGCGGATGTTTTGCAAACTCATCGGCAGCGAGTACAGCGCGCAGATGGGCAAGGAGCGCAAAATCACCGGGCTGCAATTAGGCTACGAGTCGCGCTGTGCCAAGCCGCACGCCTTCGACGTGATGCTCGGCAGCCAATTGGGCGTGGGCGCCTATCGGGCGCTGGTCGAAAAAAAGCTCAACGGCGTGATGGTCTCCGTCAGCGGCCAATTGGACCTGCACTACGTCAGTTTCGAGGAACTGGTCGATCCCAAATCGCTGGTCACGGTGGTCCGCTTCATCGAACGCGACAGCGACTTCCACCGCCTGGCGCGGTTCCTGGAGACGTACATCCACGAGTAGGCCGCGCTATTCGCTCAGCGTGCCCTTGGTGCTTGGCACGCCCGTGAGGCGGTTGTCCGGCTCGACGGCCATCCGCATCGCGCGGGCGGTCGCCTTGAAGATCGCTTCGCTCACGTGATGGCTGTTGCGGCCGTGATGTTGCACAATGTGCAGATTGCAGAGCGCGTTTGCCGCAACCGCTTGGAAAAAGTCCTCGACCAGTTCGCTATCGAAGTCGCCGATTTTGGGCGAATTGAATTGAGCGCCAAAATGCAAGGCGTACCGCCCGCTAAAGTCGACCGCCACCGTGACCAGCGTCTCTTCCATCGGGAGCGTGAAGTGTCCGTAACGGCGGATGCCCCGCTTGTCGCCCAGCGCCTGCTTGATCGCCTGTCCCAGGCAGATGCCGGTATCCTCGACCGTGTGATGCTGATCGACTTCCAGGTCGCCTTGTGCGTCGACCTCGACGTCGAACGCTCCATGCTTGGCGAACAGCGTGAGCATGTGATCGAAGAAGCCGACGCCGGTTTTGATCTGTGAGTTGCCGACGCCGTCGAGATCGAGCTTCAGCTTGATGGCGGTTTCGGCGGTCTTGCGGTCGATGGCGGCGGTGCGAGACATGACGCGGCTCATGTTGGATCGTGGTTGGTTCGTCATCCCGATACTATTGCATCATCGACTTCAGCAGACTGACCGCTGCATCAATCTGTTCGTCGGTGCCGACGGAAATGCGCAGGCCCGCCCCCCAGCCGGGATAATCCATGTAGCGGACCAGGATCTGATTGGCTTTCAACTCCTCGTACAACGGTTTTAGCGGTCGTGCCGGATGGGTACACCAGACGAAATTGGCCTGCGACGGCGTGACGTCGAAGCCGAGCCGGCGCATCGCCTGGCTGAGCCGCCCGCGGGTGGCGATGATCTTGGCGCGGTTCTCGGCCAGCCATGGCTGATCGCCAATCGCGGCCACCGCTCCGGCAATCGAGAGCATATCGCAGTTGTACGAGTCCTTCACCTTGGTCAGTTGTTCGATCATTGCCGGCCGCGCGACGAGGTAGCCGAAACGGAGACCGGCCAGCGCATACGACTTGCTCAAGGTTCGCGAGACGAGAATCTTCTCGCTTTGTTTGACCAGCGACAGGCAGTTCTGCTCGGCGAAGTCGGCGTAGGCTTCGTCGACCAGCAAAGGGCAGGGGAGCCGCTCGGCCAGTTCCAGCACACGATCGGGCGACAGCACCGTGCCCGAGGGACTGTTCGGATTGGGCAGGAATGCCAACTTCAACCGCTCGCCCGGCGCGGCGAACCGGTCGCCGAGCGACCAATCGGCCTCGAAGGAAATTTCTTCGACTCGCGCGTCCTGCAACTGCGCCAGCGTCCGATAGAGCACGTAGCTGGGCGTCGGCATCCGCAGCAAGTCGCCGGGGCCGACAAACGCGCGCGTGCAGATCGTGAGGATGTCGTCGCTGCCGTTGCCGCAGAGAATCCACTCCGGGTCGACGTCGAGCACTTCGCTGGCCCGGCGGCGAAAGGCGCTGGCCGTGGCGTCGGGATATTTCTGCAAGCCTTCAATCGCCCTGCCAATCGCCTTGCCCACCGCCGGCGAGGCAGGGTAGGGGTTCTCGTTGGTGTTGAGCTTGATGAACTTGCCCGCCTGCGGCTGCTCGCCGGGCGTGTAGCCAGCCATCTGCTCGATGTTGCTGCGAAAATAGCTCATGCTATAACTGCTTCACTCGAATGTCGACGCTCGCCTTATGGGCCGTCAGTCCCTCTTTGTCGGCCACGCGGCCGATGTCCGCGGCGATCTCCGCCAAACCTTCTCGGGTGTAATGAATCACGCTGCTGCTTCGGAGGAAATCGTTGGCCGACAGGCCGCTGGCGAACCGCGCCGTACCGCCGGTCGGCAGCACGTGCGACGGACCGGCCGCATAATCGCCCAGCGCCACCGGGCTGTACGGTCCCAGGAAAATGGCCCCGGCGCTGGTGATTTGGCGCATCTGCGTTTCGCAATCGGCCGTGGCAATATGGAGATGTTCCGGGGCAATCAGGTTCGTTAAGTGTACGGCTTCGGCGGCATCCTGGACGAGAATCACCGCGCCGAATTCCTCCAAGCAACTCGCCGCCAGGTCGCCGCGCGACAAGGTTGCGAGCTGCTTTTCCAGTTCCGCGACGATGCCGGTGGCGAGCGGTTCATGCCAGGTGATTAGAATGCTCGCCCCCGGCGCATGCTCGGCTTGGGCCAGCATGTCGGCGGCGGTATAGTCCAGCGGCGTGGTTTCATCGGCGATGACGACCACCTCGCTCGGCCCGGCGATGCTGTCGATATCGACGTCGCCAAACACATGTTGCTTGGCGAGGGCGACGAACAAATTGCCGGGGCCGACAATCTTGTCGACACGGGCAACGCCTTCCACTCCGTAGGCCAGCGCCGCGATCCCCTGGGCGCCGCCGCAGCGGTAGACCTCGCTGATGCCCAGTTCGTGGCAGGTTGCCAGCATATCCTGGTTGTAAGCGCCGTGAGGCGTCGGTGGAGCGATCACGGCCAATTGCTCCACTCCGGCGGCTTGCGCCGGCAGGGCGGTCATCAGGACGGTCGAAGGATAGGCGGCCGCGCCCCCCGGCACGCAGATGCCGACCCGCCGCAGCGGCGTGTAACGCTGCAACAACCGATTGCCCGTCTCGTCGGTCAGTTCGACGTCCTGGTGCAGGATGGCCGATTGAAACCGCAGGATGTTCTGCTTGATGCGACGAATGGTGGCGACGAAGTCCGGCTCGGCGTCGGCGTGCGCGGCGGCCAGTTCCTCCGGCGGCACCCGCAACGCGGCGGCCGTCAGCTTCTTGCCGTCGAGACGTGCGGAATAGTCGAGTACCGCCGCAACGCCTTGCTGGCGGACGTCGTTGCAGATGCGTTCGACCACCTGCTGTGGCGAAAGGGGTGCGCCGAAGACTTCGATCGTCTTCCGTCGCCCCGCCTCGCTAACCACGTCGCCGCGGGGACTGAGCTTCAAGCGGAGCGCATCCAATTCCGGCAATGCTCGGCCGTCGCGGCCGTCGATCACTTTTAACGTCAATTTGCCCAAGGCGAGAAACTTTCTTGCAAACCGCCGAGCTAATTGCCATTCGGCGGCAAATGGGTGAGAATTCAAGTGGCCGGGT
>JBBDLY010000212.1:0-5118 GCA_040878585.1 Pirellulales bacterium | reverse complement strand
TTGTTTATACGTGGGGGACGGCCTGGATGCGGTTCTTTCTGCCGCGGGACGCGTTGGTCACGACTCTCCTGAGCCGATTAAGGGGACGAAGCGGCAGGGGGTTAGGTTCGCTGTAGCGAATGTATTGCCGGCGCGGCGGATTTTCTTGAGCGTTTGGCGGGCCGTGCCGTCGAAGGGGCCGACCAGGATGCCTCCCTCGGTGAGTTGTTCCAGTAAGGCCGGTGGACATTCCTCCGCCCCGGCCGTCACCAGGATGCGATCGAACGGGGCCGCTTCGGGCCAGCCTTGGGTGCCGTCGCCGGTGCGATAATGGACGTTGCCCGCGCCCAATTGCTCCAGCACGGCGCGTGCTCGTGACGTCAGCGGGGCGTGTCGCTCGACGGTATACACCTCATGCGCCAGTTGGGCGAGGATCGCCGTCTGGTAGCCGCTGCCGGTGCCAATCTCCAGCACGCGGTCTCCTGCGGCGAGTTCCAGCGACTCGCTCATCAGCGCCACCATATAAGGCTGGCTGATTGTCTGCTCGCAGTCGATGCCGCAGGCATGGTCACCGTACACCAACTGGGGATTCTCCTCCTGCAGGAACGCTTCGCGCGGAACAAGTTCCATCGCCTCCAACACGCGGCGGTCGCGAATGCCGCGGTGGAGCAACTGCTGTTCGACCATCTTATGGCGCGCGGCGGAAAATTCAGTTTGCAGCGACATGATGCAACTCCCAGGCATGTGCTCGACACGGTTCGCGGAAACGTTCGGCATTGCCCTCCAGCAATCGTTCCCGGCGAAGCCACCTAAACATAATGCTAGGCAACACCGCGGCCGGCGTCGCTGGGCGCGCCTGAAGCCAGGTTGTCGGCGCGCCAATCGACCACTTGCAATTCTACGGAGTTTCGGCCGCGGAAGTTATTGATGATCGGCCGATAGGCAATGGCGATGGGCCCGACATGTTGGCTCAGTTCTCCCAGCCAGTCGCCGCCGCCGAAGGCGACGCAACGCAGTCGTTGCCCGTGCTGATCGAGCCGCAGCGACAGATGCCTGCCGCCGCCGCCAATTTGCTTGGGGGTGTCGCACAGCGTCACGTCGGTGGCGCACAGCAGCGGCTGTTTGTTGCCGGCGCCAAAGGGGGCCAACGCTTCGATCTGCCGCACCGCGTCGAAGGTCAGGGCCGAAAGCGGACACTCGGCGTCGATCACCAAGTCGGAGATGCGTTCGGCGATGGTAATGTTCTCCGAGGCGTACTCGCAAAACGCTTCTCGGAATTCGTCGAGCCGTTCCTCCTCGATCCGCAGTCCGGCGGCGGCAGCGTGGCCGCCGTGGCTGAGCAGGCAACTGGTGCACTGCTGCAGCGCGGCGTGCAGGTCGAAACCGGGCACGCTCCGCGCGCTTCCCACGCCCGGCTTGACGCCCAGGTCGTCCAGCGAAATCAGCACGGTGGGGCGGTGGAACTTCTCGGCGATGCGGCCGGCGACGATGCCGATCACGCCGGCATGCCAGCCGTGTCCGGCGAGCACCAGGGCCGGGTCCTCGCGTGGATCGAATCGTTCGACCGCTTGCTTGCGGGCGGCCAAATAAATGCTCCGCTCCAGGCTTTGCCGGCTTTCGTTTAATTCGTGAATGTACTCGGCCAGCGCCAGCGCGCGGTCGGTCTTGTTGGTCGTGAGCAGTTCGATCGCCAGTTGCGCCTGGCCGAGTCGACCGGCGGCGTTCAGCCGCGGCGCGATGCTAAAGGCGATGTCGTCGCCGGAAAGCTGCGGCTTGCTGTCGAGTTGCAGCAGTCGCAGCAGCACCTCCAGCCCCAGCGGCGGCATGCTCTTAAGGCTGTGCAGGCCGTGGAGCACGAGAATGCGGTTCTCGTCGATCAGCGGCACCACGTCGGCGATGGTGCCGATCGCCGCCAGGCCGACCGCTTGCAGCAGAAACTTTTTTAGCGGCGGGCTGACCCGCTGCGACTCGCTGGCCCGTTGGCAAATCGCCCAGGCCAACTTGAACGCCACGCCGGCGCCGCACAGGCCGGTAAAAGGATAATTGTGTCCCGGCAGGGCCGGATGCACGAGCGTCGCTTCAGGGAGTTGCCGTCCGAACGAATGATGATCGGTGATGACCAGCGACAGCCCCAGTTGTCTGGCGTGGGCCGCTTCCTCGACGCTGGCGATGCCGCAGTCAACGGTTATCACCACTTGTCCGCCGCGGGCGGCGATCTTGTCGAGCGCTTCGTGGCTAAGCCCGTAGCCCTCTTCCAAGCGATGCGGCACATAGTAGCTGACGTCCGCCTCAAGCTGCTGCAAGCATTGCACCAGAATGGCGGTGGCGGTCATGCCGTCGCAATCGTAGTCGCCGTAGACGACGATTCGCCGGCGGTCGCGGACTGCCTGGTGGATCAGGTCGGCGGCTTCGTTCACGCCGGGCAGTTCGCCCGGATCGCGGAGTCCGGTCAGCTTGGGCTGTAGGAACCGCGCGGCGCCGTCGGCGTCGGGAATGCCGCGGGCGATCAGCAGTTGCGCAACCAGCGACGACACCCCGGCCGTGCGGGACAGGCTGGCAATGCGTGCTGCGTCGTGCGCGAGAATGCGCCACTGTTTCGCCATGTCGTCCCTGAGTGGCTGGCTGGAATCGACGAACCGCCGCGAGTGGTGCGCGAGGGAGGTTATTTTTTCTTCTCGACATGCACCGTATGGCGGCGCAGGCGGGGGCTGTATTTCTTCAGGCGGAGCTTCTCGCCTCCCGGCTTGCGGCGGACGGTGTAGTTGTAATCGCCCGTTTCCTCGCACACCAGAAACAGGGTCTCCACTTTCTTTTTACTCTTGGCCATGACGGCTTTGCTCCGATCGGTTTGCTAAACGTCGAACCCGGTGGGCCGGACGGAATGAATGGTGATTTTAGGCTGAGGTCGGGATTGATTCCCAAACCTTGTAATATAATCGTTTCCAATAGAGATTGACCAGAGCCGCCGTCCGCTCAAGTCGTTAAAGTGCTGACTGTTGCCATTCCTCGAGTCGCCGATGGTAACCGGGGAATAACTGCCGATACGGTCGACGTATAGAAGACGTATAGAAGTAGAAGTTAAAACAGACCGCCACCGCATAGGGCCAAAGTGGCCGGCCGAGTCCGATGGTAGTGACCGATAGTATTGTCAGATAACAAGTTGCGAGAAATTGGCGACCGCCGATGGGGAGCCTGGAATGTTCCCCTCGCGACAGTTCGACACGCCTGGCAGTGGTGAAATTCTTGATCTAACTTCAACATTGGGTTAGGTTAAAGTCAGATGAACCGCACCACCCGGAGTCGGCTTTCGCGTGGTTCTAATAATATTCGTGGATTTAACCTTTTGATTTCCGCCTTTCAGCAGGCGGGCTGGGTGTTTGTTTGCGAGGCCGTCGGGAGTCGGCTTTGCCCCTTGGATACTTCAACGTCGAGATCGCGGGTTCCCGCGTCAGGGGTTCGCCAGGGTGATTGCTGTCTGTTTCGACGCGCGTTTGCCTGAATAAGTTCTCATCACGTTGCCTCCGACCGCGTCTGGACGGACGCGGCCGGCGCGATTTGGGATTATTGTCTTCGCCTATGTCCAATGCATCGCCGATCCATCGACCAGTTCAGCCCGGCGCGGCGCCGGCCGGCGTGCCGTTGCGCGCCAAGCCGCTGCCGGCGAGCGACGCCACGGCGTTGAGCGGGGCGAACGGTCGCGGTGTGCCGGCCGGCGGTGCGGGATCGGCGGACACGCCTCAGCCGGCGAGCGACGCGGCATCGACGGCCGTGGTTTACGCGAATGGAACGGCCCAGGCTGGTCGCAAGCAGCCCGTCATGGCCAAGCCGCTGCCGGCCGAAGAAGTCGCGTCGGCGGATGCATTCGACGACGAGTATGACGACTACGAAGATGCGCCGCTGTGGCAGGACTGGATACGGCAGTCTCCGAGTTGGTTGACCAGCATGGTGCTGCATATGGTGCTGTTGCTGTCGCTGGCCTTAATTCCGGTCGACGAACAGCGGAAGCCGGACGCCAAGGAGCTGGTGGTCGACAAGGCGGAGCTGGAACAGCCGCTGGAGGAATTCACCGAAGAGGAGATTGAACAGAGCATCGATTCTAAGGTGGAAGTCGAAACGCCGCTGACGGAGATTACCGCGCTGAGCGTGTCGCCGGAGGATCTCAAAATCGAATCGGAAGAGATCATCGTGCCGGCCGAGGCCGACCAGAGCGAGCTGGCGACCTCGGTGGAAGTCAAGATGAGCGATCTGCTGACCGTCAACAACGCCTCCAACGATTTGCTTTCTACTGTCGGCGGTATGTCGGAAAGTGGTCTGGGGGGGCGCACGGCGGCCAGCCGCGCCGCCATGGTTCGCAAGGCGGGCGGCAACGCGGACAGCGAGCGGGCCGTCGAGGCGGCGCTGACTTGGCTGGCTTCCAAGCAGTTGCAGGACGGCAGTTGGAGTTATCAGCAGATCGGCGCCAGCAGCAATCCGGGGCAATACACCACGCGGATGGGCGCGACCGGGCTGGTGTTGTTGCCGTTTCTCGGCGCCGGCTACACGCACGAGTCGGGCATGTACGAGGAAAACATTCGCGCGGCGCTGGCCTACATGGTCGGCAACATGGTGGTCTCCGGCGGCCGGGGCCGGCTGTACGAGTCGGGCGCCGAGCCACAGCCGCACATGTATTCACACGGTATTTCGGCAATCGCCCTGTGCGAGGCTTACGGCATGTCGGGCGACAAGAAGCTGCGGCTGCCGGCGCAATTTTCGCTGAACTATATCGCCTGGGCGCAGAACCCGGACACCGGCGGCTGGCTCTACACGCCGCGCAGCGCTGGCGGCGATACGTCGGTCGTGGGGTGGCAAATCATGGCTCTGAAAAGCGGGCACATGGCGCACTTGCAGGTGCCGCCGACGGTGGTGGCCAAGTCGTCGGCCTGGCTCGACTTTGTGCAGTTCAATAGCGGGGCCGCCTACGGCTATCGCAAAAAGAACGATCGCCCGGCCCACGGGGCGATGACGGCGGTCGGGTTGCTGATGCGAATGTACCTCGGCTGGGATCGCTCAAATCCCGCTATGCAGATGGGTGTGGCGGAACTCAGTAAGGCTGGTCCCTCCAACAGCGACATGTATTACAATTACTATGCCACGCAAGTG
>JBBDLY010000211.1:1655-5119 GCA_040878585.1 Pirellulales bacterium | reverse complement strand
GGCAAAGGTATCCTCGATAACGGTGTCGCCAAGCTGCAAGACGGTAGCTCCCCAGGCTGCGAGTTAGGGCATGGGAATATTAACGCACGTGCCAGGGGCACATGCTACGAGAACCAATGTCGGGCACGCGGAACGGGAAAGCAAGTAGTCTGGAGCACGAGGTTTCTTGCCCCGTTGTGGGCAGTCTGGCGAATCCCTACAATATGGGCGGTTTTCGTAAGAATCCTTGTTTTTGCTGTAACCTTGCCCTCGGCTGAGCGGTAAATAGGTATTGCCTGTTGGTCCTCCAACTACCCGCACTCGCGGCGATGGGGTGCCGAAAATCTTTTGCCCGTAGGAGTTTCCAGAGATGAAGCTGCCCCAGCGATTGTTCTCGTTTTCCCGGTTGGCGGCTGTCGCCATCATGTTGCTTGCCGTCGTGGCGCCCGTTCGCGGCGACGCAGCCGACGTGCCGACCAAGTCGTTGCAGTTTGCTCCGGCCGACTCTTCGTTCTACGTGAGCTTTCTGCGCAACCGCGAGCAGGTTGAGCGGCTGACCGGCAGCAAATTCTGGAAGAAGGCCAACGAGCTGGACTACATGCGGCAACTCAAGGCTCTGGTCACGCTGGGAATCTACGTGCCAGACAGTCCGTTGCCGAAGATCTTGCAGGAACTGGAGAAGCCGGAAAATCAGGAGGCCGTGGCGCTGCTTAAAGATATGGTCGGCGGCGAAGTGTTCATGTATGGCGACGGCCGCATGGCGAAATCGATCGCATTGTTGAACGAAATGCAATCGGGGGCGCAGTTCGTCAAGGCGATGTCGGTGGAGTTGACCGGCGAGTGGTCCGATTTGACCGAGGACGAAAAGACGCAGCGGCTGATCTTCACTTCGCTGGCCCAGGATCCCAGCCGCATCCAAACGCCGACGATGGTCATCGGCTTCAAGACCGACCAGCGAGCGGCGGCGGGCAACCAGCTCGATCGCCTGGAGAAACTGATCCGCAAGGCGATCGACGAGACCGACGAACTGGCGATCCTCAAGGGCCGCGTCAAGCGCGAGCAGGCCGCCGACAAGGAATACCTGACCATCACGCTCGAAGGGAGCATGATCCCCTGGGAGGACGAAGTCGACTGGGAAGCCATCGAGGAGAAGGAAGGCCAGTTCGACGAGGTCCGCAAGAAGATCAACGACCTGACGCTGGTTATTAGCCTCGGCATGCACGACGACTACGTGCTGCTCTCGTTCTCCGATTCGCTCGATCACCTGGCCAAGCTGGGTGAGGGCGAAGCGTTGGCCGGCGTCGACGAACTGAAGCCGGTCCTGGCGGCCGCCGATCAGCGATTGACCAGCATCATGTACGTGAGCGAGGCGATGGCGGTCGAGGCCAACAATACCGGGCAGATGCTCCACTCGGCCATTCAGGAAATCAAGCGGACGCTCGAAAACAACAAGCAGATCGACGAGTTGACCGACATCCAAAAGAAGCGACTGGCCGCCGACCTGGAGGGATTGTCGACCGACATCAACTCGCTGCTCCCCAAGCCGGGCGCTGCGGTCGGCTATAGTGTCATGACCGACGACGGTTACGAAAGCTTTTCGTATGATTGGTCGGAAAACCTGTATTACGACGGCTCGCTGCCGCTCACGCTGTGGAATCACGTCGGCGAGAAACCGCTGCTGGCGATCGTCGCCCGCAAGCAATATCGCCCGCAAGATTACACCATGGTCTCGCGGTGGGCGAGCAAGAGCATCGCCTGGTTCGAGGAGATCGCCCTGCCGCAGATGGACGAATCGGATCGCAAGCAGTACGAGCGGATGTCGGCGATTGCATTTCCGCTGCTGACCCGCTTCGATCACATCACCAAGGAGATGGCAATTCCCTCGATGGCCGACTCTCAGGGTGGAATGGTGATCGACGCGGAACTCTCCAGCAAGCAGTGGTGGATATTCGCCGAGGAGACCGAACAACCGCTGGCGGTGCCGTTGCCGGCGGCCCTGGTGGGCGTGTCGGACACCGACCTGTTCAAGCAAGCCTTGAACGAATACCGACTGTTGGCCAATGACACGATTAAGGCAGTCGCCGCGATCGATGGAGACGGCGTGCAGTTGGAAGAGGACGTGCCGTTTGAGATTCCGCTGCCGGAGCGGCAAGCGACCCAGCAGGGCGAAGTCTACACCTACGGCCATCTGCAACAGGCGGGCGTCGACGAGCAGCTCAAACCGACCTTGGCCTTGGCCGAGAAGCCGCACAAGTTGGCTGTTTTCTCGCTGGCCCCCAAGCAGGCCGTGCGTCTGCTAGAAGTCGGTTCGCCCCAGGTCGAGTCGGGTCCGCTGTCCGACACCAAACGCCCGATGGCGGCCGCCTCCTACTTCGACTTCGCCGGCACGGTCGACGTGGTCGTGCCTTGGGTGGCGTTCGGCGTGCGGAGCTATCATGCCAATCAGATCATGATGGAGCAGTTCGAGCAGGAGGAGCCGGCCGAGGACGACGCCGAAGAAGCGGACGAGTTGGAAGACCTGGATAAGGAGATCGCCCGCCGCTCGCAAAACACCATGCGGCAGGTGCGTGAAACGGCCAACTTGCTCAAGTGCTTCCGCGGCGCAACCGCGGCGATCACCGTCGAGGACGGCGTCACGATCACGCACACCCAAATGCGATTCGTGGACTTGGAATAGCGATTGGCATCGTCGACGCCCAACACTCTAAGTTCAACATACTACGTCCAACCCAGCTTGCGGCCAATCGCTGTGCGAGCTTGGCGGGTGGCGCGCAGCAATGTTGCCTTTTCGCGTAGCGTGATGAGCCGATTCGTAGCAACGACACCTGCCAGCAGGCCCGCCAGCAGCAGGCTGCCGAGCAACGGGCCAAGTACCACGGCGACGGGGGCCAGTGTGAGCAACCACATGGACAATCGAAACGGCATGCCCAGTCGCAACGCGAAGCAGTAGATCACCAGTAGCACGATCAGCCGCGACAGCGCGGTGGCCAGCACCGCGCCAAGCAAGCCCAGCGGCGGCAACAAGATCAAGTTCAGCACGACGTTGATCGCCAGTCCGCACAACATTGCCAGACCGATCACCTTCACTCGCTCAGCGCACAGAATGTACATCTCCGCGATGTAGGTGACGCCGATCCAGGCGCAAAACACAAGCGTCCACGGTAGCACGGCCAGGCCGCCATCGTACTTGCCGCGAAAGCCGATCTCGAACAGCCACGGCGCCGCGAACAGCACGCACATCGAGCCGCCAGTCAGGGCCAAGGCAACCAGCTTGACGCTCAGCACCACCTGATCGCCGACGCGGTGCCGGCGTCCCGATTCCCAATCGTGGCTCATGTGCGGCAGAATCAGCGAGGCCAACATGCCCGCGAAGGAAACGAACAGCAGCGGCACGATCCGCGAGCTATGGTAGTTGCCCACCTGGCCGAGAGCTTCGAGATTCGGCAGCCCGCTGTAATGCAAAATCATATACCGATCGACGACCA
>JBBDLY010000211.1:0-1555 GCA_040878585.1 Pirellulales bacterium | reverse complement strand
GCTTCGAGATTCGGCAGCCCGCTGTAATGCAAAATCATATACCGATCGACGACCATATAGAGGTTGTCGAGCAGGTTGGTCACCCAGATCCAGACGGCGAACGGCATCAGCTTGGCCCACAGCGAACGGTGCGTGGGGGGGGCGTATTCGGCGGGCAGCCGCCGGAACTCGTTCCACGCGCTCCATCCGCCCGCCAAGACAACCGTACCGCAGGCCAGCGCATAGGCGACAATGACGCTTTCCGGCCCCGCCTGCCAGACCCATAACAGCAAGCCGCCAAACAGCAGAAACGAAATGCCCTTGACGAACTGCAGCAGCGAGGCGATGCGAAACAACCGCAGCGCGGTCAGCAGTTCGATCACGAAGCCAAAGCCGATCATCGCGGCCAGGCAGACGACGATCGCCGGTATCAGCCGTGCATAGGCGACCTCGCCGAACACGACTCGCGCAAAGGTATTCGGCGCCAACGACACCGCGGCGACTGCCGCGATTGATAGCACAAGACAAACCGCGCTGGTCCGCCGTAGAAACGAACTCAACTGTCCCCGCTTCAAGTAGTGCTGCACGTAGCGTCCGAACGAGCCGGGAATACCGAACACCACCACCGGCGCCGCCAGCGTGAGAAAGCTCAGCGCCATATCCCACACGCCGAGCTGATCGGCCTCGAGCCAGCGGCAGAACACGATGCCCCGCAAGAAGGTAACCAGCGGCTGGATGCAACTGAGCACCATCAATAGGATCACGCTGGCGGCCAGCGAATCGATACGGACCGGATCGTCAATGGTTGGCCGGTCGTCCTCCGTCGTGGGCAACTCCGCGGCTGCGGCGCCCTTCGCGTCGCCCTGGCCGTGGGCGTCCGCATCGATGAGCGACTCCCAGGAGACGCTCGGTTGGTCCCCATCGATCTCGACGGCGTGCATCGCTGCGAGCGATTCCTGCACGAACCTCGCATCGGATCTGTCCGGCTTGCTGATCGGATCCACGTCGTTGGAAGCGTTGGCGCTCATTCTCGGGCCGCCTCCCCCGTTCGCAGCGCCGCTTCGTCAGACGTCGGCCCACGGCTGGGATACGCATACCGTGGTATGGCCCATTGCTTGTAGGGGTCGATCGCAACAAAGTTCTTGGTCTTGATCGCCGGCCCGTCGCAGCACATCCGTTGCAGATGGAACACGTCGTCGCCCGCGAAGTTGTATCCGCCGTAGGCACTGCAGGCCGCGGTAAACCCATGCGCCGACAGCAATGAGAACACCTGGCCGTTGAGGTTTTGATGCTGACCGAAGGGGAACGCAAAACGCTCCACCCGACTGCCAACGGCTTGAGCCAGTTCGTCGCTGGAGCGAATCACTTCGTCGAACAGTCGCTGGGGATCGTCGATGGCGCCAAGGTTGGCATGCGTGCGGGTATGCCCGCCGATCTCGACCAGTTCGTGGCCCGCCAGTTCGCGCAGTTGCGCCACGGTATTGGCCGGGAACCGATTCCCCATCGCTAGATCGTGTTGAAAGTAACCGCCGCGCAGCGCCGGATCGCTGGTCACGAAATAGGTAAACGGCACGCC
>JBBDLY010000210.1:0-1030 GCA_040878585.1 Pirellulales bacterium | reverse complement strand
TAGCGATGTGCCATCAATCAGCTATGTCCTTCGTCTAAAATTGGAACTACTGAATCTGGCTTTCGCAGCGCGGCGTACCAGTCGTCCGGCGGAAAGAAACCGCCGACCGCCGGTGCCAGGAAGGTCACAGCCACCAGTCCAAACAGCACGTACAGCGACTTGCCCAGCGGCGGGGGCTGGCGCAGATCGTCAATCGGTACGTCGGTTCGAATGTTCATGGGAAACGTGGCCGTTCCAGCAGCTCAATGCGCGGTGGTTTGCGGCAGAATCTGCGTGACTGCGATATCGCCCGAAAAACAGACGTCGACGTCGCTTCCCGGGTTGCGGCTGCGATCGTGGTAGACGCCCCGGTAGTGCAGCGCCCCGTCTTCGTGGTGATACTCCATTTGCAGGTGCCCGTATTCCAAACCGCAAAAGACTATCTGCGGCTCGCGTCCCTCGTCCGTGAGATCGGGGAAGTTGACGTTCCAGAACGCCCCGGGCGGTAGCTCGTCCTCGACCAGTTGCTCGACCACCCGCGAGACC
This sequence comes from Pirellulales bacterium, assembly GCA_040878585.1. GTDB lineage: Bacteria > Planctomycetota > Planctomycetia > Pirellulales > UBA7805 > JBBDLY01. Next base: position 505 of record JBBDLY010000210.1, on the reverse strand, counting down.
CACCGCCCCGTCTTGCTCCAATCGAACTCGCCGGGCGTTTTGCGATACTGCGAAAAGGCGATGCCCGGCAAGCCAAGCCAGGCCGCCTCGCGAACGGCCGCGACGGTGCCGCTCATGAAGATGTCGACGCCCAGGTTGCCGCCATGATTAACGCCAGAGACGATCCAGTCGGCGTCGGTATCGAGATACAGCGCGCCGACGCGGGCGCAGTCGGCCGGCGAGCCGTCGATCGAATAGCGATTCTCGCCATGCTCGGTCAACTTCAGCGGCCGGCCGGTGTTGACCAGATGGCTGCAACCGCTGGCGGGTTCGTCCGGCGCGATGACGGTCGCCGCGCCAAACTGCGCGACCGCCTCGGCCAATATCGCAATCCCTGGCGCGTGGACGCCGTCGTCATTGGTTACGAGAAATCGCATCGGCGTTTCCAGAAGCGAGGAAAGTGACTGGCTGACGCCATGATAGTGGCAACCGCCGTCCGGTTGCATCCCCCGTCGCCAGCGCGGCG
>JBBDLY010000209.1:0-1032 GCA_040878585.1 Pirellulales bacterium | reverse complement strand
GATTTCCGAGACAACAAAGGAGACGAGAGGCAACGGAGTCATGTTTCTCTCTGTTCCCTTCGTTTCCTCCTGTTCAAATCGGAACCCGCAAATATCGAAATTATTCTTGAGCTGATGCTAGGCGAGTTCCGCTACTCCGCCTCCAGCTTGCGATAAACGGCCCGCACTACCGGTTCGGGGACGAAGCGGTGCAGCTCCTCCTCGCCGCCGAGAGCGGCGATCTGTTTGATGAGCGAACTGGAAATGTGCGAGTACTCGTCGTCGGCCATCAGGAACACCGTCTCGATGCCGGCGTCGAGTTTGCGGTTGGCCAGGCTCATGGTGAACTCGTGTTCCATGTCGCTTAGCGAGCGCACTCCGCGGAGCATGACCCGGGCGCCGACTTCGCGGACGAACTTCACCGCCAGCCCGGAGAAGCTTTTCACCTCGACGTTGGGGAACGCGGCGACGCTTTGACGAATCATTTCCAGTCGTTCTTGTGGGGTAAAATAGGTTTGTTTCTCGATGTTCACGCCCACGCCGACCACCAGGCGATCGACCAGGTGGCTGGCCCGCTCGATCACGTTGACGTGGCCCAGCGTGATCGGATCGAACGACCCGGTATAAACGGCAATACGGGAATCGGATGTAGTCATCAAAGGGGTCGCCTGACTAGGAAGTTCGGATGAAGGTGGCCAGTCGCTCGATGTCGTCGCTGCTGGTGTAGGCATGTGGGCTGGCCCGCAGGCGTCCGCCGCGGAAGCTCAGCACGATGCCGTGTTCGGGCGCTTCGCGCTTCACTTCCGCCAAGTCGGACCCAGGTATGGTAAACGACACGATACCGCTGGCGTGCGCCGGCTCGCGGCAACTATGGATGGTGGCGTCGGCCGACTTCAGCCGTTCGCACAGCTCGTCGGTCACCTCCAACAGCCGGCCGGCGATGCGGGCCGGTCCGTAATGCATCAGGCACTTCAGGCTGGCAGCCAGACCGATGAAGCCGACCATGTTCCGCGAACCTCCCTCGTAGCGGGCCGCGGAATCTTTCAGATCCAG
>JBBDLY010000208.1:0-1034 GCA_040878585.1 Pirellulales bacterium | reverse complement strand
CTGAAACCTGAAACCTGAAACCTGAAACCTGAAACCTGAAACCTGAAACCTGAAAATTCACCACGGCAAGGATGCCCATCGTGAAAACCGTTGCCAAACCGATCTACTTACTCACGCTCCTTACGCTGTTCGCCGCCAGCGGTGCAGTTTGCCCCGGCTATCAGCCGCCGATCTACGTGGCCCCGCCGCAAGTGCTCAGTCCGCAGCCGACGCTGCCGCAGTTGATCGAAGTGGTCAATGCCAACAGCGCCAAGATACAGTCGCTGTCGTCGAATCAGGCGACCGTGTCGGTGGCCGGGCTGCCGGCGCTCAGCGCGAACCTGGCGGTCGGCTCGCCGCGGCGGATTCGCCTGACGGCCGGCACCGGGTTGAGCGGCGAGGAGATTGATCTGGGCAGCAACGACGAATTGTTCTGGTTGTGGGTCAAGCGCAACCAGCCGCCGAACATTTACTTCTGCCGGCACAACGAATTCGAGCGCAGCGCCGCCCGGCAGATTATCCCGGTCCGGCCCGAATGGGTCGCCAGTGCGCTGGGGATGGTGCGACTCGATCCCTCGGCCCCACACGAATTGCGGATCGCGGCCAATCGCAACCTGGAGATCTACTCCACTTGGCAGGACGGCCAGCAGACGTTTCGCCGGGTGACGGTGCTGGAGCCGAACGCCGGTTGGGTGGTCGAGCAACACATGTACGCCGCCGACGGCACGCTGGTGGCCAGCGCCTTCAACAGCCAGCACGTGCCCGATCCGGCCACCGGCGCCGTCCTGCCGCGGACCACCCGAGTAAAATGGCCGCGGACCGGCATGGAATTCACCCTCACGTTGCGCGACTTGCAGGTCAATCCGGCGGGATTGAATGAGCAATTGTTCCAAATGCCTTCGATCGACGGCTACCAGCATGTCAACCTGGGCGTCCCTGGGGCTAGTCCGCTGGGCATCCCGGCGAACCATCCGCAAACCAACTACGCTCCGCCGACGCAATGGCCCGTGCAGCCAGTCGGGGGCTACTACCCGACGAACTCAGCCGGCGCCAGT
>JBBDLY010000207.1:0-1037 GCA_040878585.1 Pirellulales bacterium | reverse complement strand
CCTGCCGTTTGCTTGCTCGCGATGTCGGCCGCCGTATACGCCGAAGAAACGCCGCAATTGACGGCACTGGAATCGAAGTACCTCGCCAATCTGGTGCAAGTGACGCACGACTTCGCTAAAGCGGGCGAGGGCTATTTTTCGCCGGACGGCAGTACGATCGTCTTTCAGGCGGAGCCGACTACTTATCCGTTTTATCAGATTTACACGCTCGATCTGGCGAATCTGGCCGCCGGGGCCGAACCGAAGTTGATCAGCACCGGCCGCGGACGGACGACTTGCAGTTACTTTTCGCCCGACGGCGAGCGGGTGATATTCGCCTCCAGCCATCTCGATCCGCGGTTGGGGGCCACCGAGCAGGCGGAACGGGACCAGCGGGCCGAAGACGCCCGCGAAGGCCGTCGCCGCCGATACAATTGGGATTTCGATCTGCACTACGAGATCTTTCAGGCCAAGCCGGACGGCAGCGAATTGACCAGGCTGACCGATACGGAAGGCTACGACGCCGAAGGCGCCTACTCGCCCGACGGCGAGAGCATCGTCTTCTGCAGTGACCGCGACGGCGATCCGGACCTGTACATCATGAACGCCGACGGCTCGGAGGTGCGGCAGCTTACCAATAGCGACGGGTACGACGGCGGGCCTTTCTTCTCGCCCGACGGCGAATGGGTGATCTATCGCACCGATCGCAAGAAGGAAGGCCATCTACAGATTCATGCGATCCGTGTCGACGGCGAACACGACGTGACGCTGACCGACAACATCGGCGTCAACTGGGCGCCTTACTGGCATCCGACCGAGCCGTGGATCATCTGGTGCGGCGCGGATCACTCCGACCCCAAAGCACGGCCGAACTACGATCTGCACGTGATGCAGTATGAATTTGTCGACGGCGTGATTCGCGGCGGTAAGCAAGTTACCATCACCAGTTCGCCCGCCGCCGACGTGCTGCCGGTGTTCTCTCCCGACGGCCGGCGACTGATGTGGACCAGCACCCGCACACCGCAGCATGCCAGCCAATTGTTCCTGGCCGACCTGAA
>JBBDLY010000206.1:0-5172 GCA_040878585.1 Pirellulales bacterium | reverse complement strand
CGTCGTCGTGGCGGCCGGTCAAATGAACGCGATGCCGCCGTCGGTCGCCACCCCATTCAATCCGATCGATCCACGTACCGGCGCGATGATGCACAGGCCCATCATGTTCACGCGAAGCAAGTTGGTTGGCCCGATGCGCCAGCCGATCGCGCGCGGGGAGTGGATCTTCGACGAACCGTCGGACTGGGCCTTCGCGATCGGCTTCGGCCGGCCGCCGCGTGATCCACTCTACGTGCGTGCCCATCGACTCGCCCGCCAGTTGAGCCAGCGCAACGACCGTGGTCGCCGCCGAGTGTCCACTGCCGACGACCAACACCGAGTGACCGGCGTATCGTTCGCGCTGAGTGTTGAGCACGTCCGGCAAGCCATACTCCACGCTGGCCTCGGCACTGCGCTCGCCGATGGCCGGGATGCCCCCCTGCCCTAGCCAGTTGTGATTGCCGTAGGCGCCCGTGCAGTCGATGACGATGTCGGCGGTATGAATGTCTTCGCCCTGCGAGCGGTTTCTGGTAAGGATTCGAAACGGATGGTCGCGACGGCCCGCTTCGCCGACCTGGTCGCCCTTGAGAGATTCGGCTCGGCCAATCGACAGCACTTCGGTCTCGAGCAGCAATGTGTCAGCCAGTAGATCGCAGGCGGCGAGCGGTTGTAGAAAATGCTCGGCGTAGGCGTTGCCCGTGAGCATGGCGTCGTCGTCGGGCGGCTGCCAGTGGGCGTCCTGGGCGCGGAGGGCGGAAAGAGCTAACGGTGAGCGGTTCATGCGAAAGGGAGTAAACATCGTCACGTGTCCCCAGCGACGCACCGACTCGGCGACTCGTCCCCGTTCGAACAGATGCACCTCGTAGCCTAAGAAGCGCGCGTACAAGGCCGTCTCCAGTCCGATCGGGCCGGCGCCCAGGATGGCGATCGTCGCGGGTGTGTCGTATGCCATGTGTACTCCCTTCGAAACCAAATCTACCGGTTGCATCGTGGTTGTGGCGTCTGCTCAGAGGTTGTGAAAAAACCGGCAGCAAACATCAGCCGGAGGGCGCTAGCCCCCGGTTAGCGCCGAAAAACCGGCCGCTAGCGCGGTGCGGCTGATGTTGTTGTGGCAATCCAATGCTTTAAGTCAATATTTTTACAGCTTCTCAGTGACGGTCGACCCGAAAGGCGTCCAACGGCACGGTCGTCGCGGCCTGCGACATCTGTTGTGCTAGAACGCGTGCCGTGCCGGTCGATAAATGCAGGCCGCTGCGAAAGTGGCCCGCCGCGACGAAGGCGTTCTCGATCAGGGGCAACTGCCCGAGATAGGGGACGCCATCGGCGGTTGCCGGCCGCAGGCCCGCCCAAGACTGTTCGAGTTCTGCGCCAGCCAGCGAGGGAACCAGCCGCTGCGCCAGTTCAAGCAGCCCGGCGATGCCGCCGGCGGTTGTTTGTTTGTGGAAACCGGCATCTTCCATGGTCGCCCCGGCTAGCACGCGTCCGTCGCGGCGCGGCACCAGATAACACAGACCTTGGTTGATGACCCGAGCGAACGTCTCGCATGGCTGTCGCAGCAATGCGATCTGTCCCCGGATGGGATGGACGGTCAAGTTCAGTCCAAATCGCCGGCCCAGGCGGCCGGTCCAGGCGCCGCTGGCCAGACAAAACTGTTCCGCGATGAAGCGACCTTGATCCGCGATTGCCGCGTGAATTCGGTCGCCACGAATGTCAAAATCGAGAACCTCGCAGCCGGACAGGAGCTTTACGCCGCGGTGCTGGCAGGACGCGACCAAGGCACTCAAATGCCGCGGATTCCGCAACTGACCGCTTCGAGGCAAGAAAACAGCGAGTTGAACAGCATCGGGAGCCACCGCGGCTTCGAACTCTTCCAGCTCCGTTGTGGCAAGCAGCCGGGGGTTCAATGCGGACGCCTTCCAGTTCTCCGTCCAATGCCGCAGTTGATCGACTTCTTCAGCGGTGTAAGCCACGAACAGTTCGCCGGGCGTGCGAAAGCCGGTGTCGATGCCCGTTTCTTCCTGCAACTCGCAAGCCCAGGCGGCATGCATTTGCATGCTCAGGCCGGCCAGTTGGTTCAACGGCGGGTCGGCCGCATGCAAACGAGCGGCTGGCAGAATGCCTGCTCCCGCCCAGGAGGCTTCCTGACCGAAACAACCGCGTTCAACAACCGTGACGCGACGACCCTGCCCCGCCAGTTCTCTGGCGAGCGACAGTCCAATCACCCCACCACCGACGATGAGTACATCCTGAAGCGAGTTGTGCTTTGGCCGATCATTCATACACTCAGCCTACTCATCGAACAGCGCGTCGACCATACGCCCTAATTGCCGGAACGCTGGTTCCTCGTGCAGCTCGGCACGCAATTCCTGCCGGAGTTTAACGAGCGCATCATAATCGTCCACGTCGTACCATGGCTCGAGCAGGGAAAAGCCGACGCAATGGTGCTTGAGCCGCTCGACCGTCTCCATCAGCAGTGCTGGCTCACTCCACGGCATTTCGTCGAACAGACCGCCGAGCAATTCAGGCGACAGAGCATCGCGGCGAAGACCGATTAAATAGTATCCTCCATCGTCGCTGGGGCCGAGCACCACCGCCGTGGATTCGAGTTCCACGGCCGCTCTTCGCAACCGCTGGTGCGGCAGGGTGGGTGCGTCGGAGCCAATGAGGATGGCCGTACTGTCCGCGGTGACTGTCTCCGCGTGGAACTGCTCGAAGTAACGCCGCATGCGTTGCCCCAAGTCGCCGTCACCCTGCTCCGCCAACCGCCAGCCAGCGGGAAGCATGTTGGAAAAGGCTTGCCGTTGGTGGCAGGGAGTGAAATTCAATACCCGATCGTGGCCAAAGTCGCCGAATCGCGCGAGTAGGCATTCCAAGAAAGCTCGATACAAATTGGCCGCTTCCGTCGCGCCAATCGACTTGGCCAAGCGGGTCTTGACCTCACCCGGCTGCCAATATTTGGCGAACACGCCAAGTTGGATCACTGCGCCCTCTCGAATCACTGCGCCCTCTCGAATCACTGCGCCCTCTCGAATCACTGCGCCGCCTCGCCGTCGGAGGGAGGTCTCGCCTTCAGCAGCCGCCGCAATAGTCGCTCATCCACGCGGCCCCGAAACCGGACTCTGCCGTCGATCTCGACCACGGGTACGCAAGTGTCATACTTCGCCAGCAGGGTAGGTTCGCTGTCGATGTCCCGAATGTGCGGCTGCAAGCCGTGTTTTCGGAGCATCTCCTCCGCTTCGTCGCAGAGATGGCACCCGCATCGGGTGTAGAGCGTCACTTCGTGGTCGGCCGGTGCGGCAGGTTGCAACCATTGGGCGACGAACTGACACACGGCGCGGGCGGAACTGGGCGGCATAAGTCACCAATCGGGGGCAACAGGACGGAATTCGGGAATTTCGGTCGTCAAACGGTTTACGTCAAGGCAATCCTGTTGTTATCTTGGCATTATTCATGGTAACTTCAAGATGTTGATGTCTCGTTGTCAGCCAGATTCGCCTTTGAGGTTCCAACACGGCGCGCGGCCATGGCGAAAGTAAATGTTGAAAAACTTCTCGACCTGGTTCGCCGTAGTGGGCTGGTCGAGAAGGATCAACTCCACAAGGCTTTGATTCAGGTCAAAGAATCCTCGGGTGGCTTGCCCGAGGACGCGCGGGTTCTCGCCGAAAGTCTCATTGATTCTGGACTGATTACCAAATGGCAGTCCGAAAAACTGCTCGAAGGGCGCCACAAGGGGTTCTTTCTGGGCAAGTATAAGTTGTTGGGCCATCTAGGCACCGGCGGCATGAGCAGCGTCTATCTAGCCGAGCACGTGCTGATGCAACGTCGGGTGGCAATCAAGGTGCTACCGGCGCGACGTGTCGACGACAGTTCCTACCTGGCTCGCTTCCACCGCGAAGCCCAGGCGGCCGCGGCGCTCGACCATCGTAACATCGTGCGTGCCTATGACGTCGATAACGACGATAAAATCCATTATTTGGTAATGGAGTTCATTGAGGGGCGCGATCTTCAGCAAGTAATCAAACAAAAGGGGCCACTGGACTACGACACGGCAGCCAATTATATCGCCCAGGCGGCCGAAGGATTGCACCACGCCCATGAGGCGCACCTGATCCACCGCGACATCAAGCCCGCGAATCTGCTGGTGGACGAAAAGCAGACAGTTAAGATCCTCGACCTCGGCCTGGCTCGATTCAACGACGACGAGATGGCGTCGTTGACTGTGGCTCACGAAGAGAATGTACTCGGCACGGCCGATTACTTGGCGCCCGAACAGGCACTCGACAGCCACTCGGTCGACCGACGGGCTGATATCTATGGCCTTGGCTGCACGCTTTATTTTTGCCTGACCGGTCATCCGCCGTTCCCCGAAGGAACGCTGCCGCAGCGGATCATGATGCACCAAACTAAAATGCCGGCAAGCATTTACGACGATCGGCCCGACGCGCCGGCGGGTTTGGTCGAGATCTGCGAGAAGATGATGGCCAAGGATGCGGCCGATCGCCAGCAGACGGCCGCCGAGGTGGCCAGCGATCTGGCTAATTGGCTGGCCACGCGACAAAAGCAAGTCGATTTTGACGGCGACGCCGGGGGGTCTTCGTCCGGATCGGGGTCTTTTGCGGGGATCAACGTAGCGCCCGGGGATACCGCGGCTCGCCGCGGGGCACGTCCCCCCGCGGCCAGGCCGGCGCCGCGGGTTCGCACACAAACAGCTTCAGATGTAAAAGCTCGAGAAGCGGCCAAGTTGAGCGACACGGTCAGCGATAAGCCGCATGATACGATTAAAGGCTCGCCACGGCGGCCGGATTCGGATGTCGACGACCAGATTGTACCGATTCCCACGCGACCGCCCTTACCGGTTGCTCGCAGTCTTAGTGAATCGGGCAAGCAGCAAGCTGTCGTCGGAGATGTGCCGCTGATCGACGTCAAGCCGCCCAAGAAGGCAGCCGTGGCAGTTGCCAGTGAAGAAGAAGAACAACCAGCCGCGGCACCCGTCAAGAAGCGTAAGAAGAAGCGACGTCGCAGCACGAAAGACCCGCCCTTCTGGATTTGGGTTGTAGTACTCGTCGGCTTAGCAGCAGTGGGCGTGTTAATGCTCTCTATCTTCGGGCACTGAGCGCACCTGCCGGCGTGTACCTGTCGACTGTCGTACCGTCGTCACCTCTGTACCATTGCGCCAAACTTGCGCGCACGTTT